>NZ_JAXCIS010000059.1:0-35572 GCF_034044025.1 Pseudomonas sp. SED1 | reverse complement strand
GTTCTGTGTTGTTCCGAGGGTTTAGTGTTTGGCCTCGCGAATCATGTTGCGGGCGATCACCAATTGCTGGATCTGCGTGGTGCCTTCATACAGCCGGAACAGACGCACATCGCGATAGAACCGCTCGATGGCGTACTCGCTCACATACCCGGCACCGCCATGAATCTGCACGCAACGATCCGCCACCCGGCCACACATTTCCGTGGCGAACATCTTCGAGCAGGACGCTTCGGTGCCGATGTTCAGGCCTTCGTCGCGCTTGCGCGCAGCGTCCACCACCATGCAGCGGGCGGCGTAGATCTCGGCCTTGCTGTCGGCGAGCATCGCCTGGATCAGCTGGAACTCGGCAATCGGCTGGCCGAACTGCTTGCGTTCCAGTGCGTAATTCAGGGCATCGTTGAGCATGCGTTCGGCAGCCCCGACGCTCACCGCAGCAATGTGCAGGCGGCCCTTGTCGAGTACCTTCATCGCGGTCTTGAACCCCACGCCTTCGACGCCGCCGATCAACTGGTCGGCCGGCACGCGCACGTTGTCGAAAATCACGTCGCAGGTGTGGGCGCCTTTCTGGCCCATCTTGTGGTCACGCTTGCCCAGGGACAGGCCCGGCGTGTCGCGCTCGACGATAAACGCACTGATACCGCCCGAGCCTTTGATGTCCGGGTTGGTGCGGGCCATTACCGTGTAAATCCCGGCGTGGGGAGCGTTGGTAATAAAGCGCTTGGTGCCATTGATGATGTAGTGGTCACCGTGGCGCACCGCTGTGGTTTTCAGCGAGGCGGCGTCGGAGCCGGAGTCCGGTTCGGTCAGGCAGAACGAGCTGAGCAGCTCGCCACTGGCCAGCTTCGGCAAGTAGTGCTGCTTCTGCGCCTCGGTGCCGTCCAGCAGGATGCCGATGGAGCCGATGCCGTTGTTGGTACCGAAGTAGGAGCGGAATGCCGGAGAGGTGCGCCCCAGTTCAAAGGCCACGTTGACCTCTTCTTCCATGGTCAGCCCGAGGCCGCCGTAGGCTTCGGGCAGGGTCAGGCCGAACAGGCCCAACTCGCGGAACTGGCTGACGATATCCGCCGGGACGTCATCGGCCTCGGCCAGTTCGTTTTCCCGTGGGATCAGCGCTTCGTTGACGAACTGCTGGAGGGTTTCCAGCAACAGATGAAGCGTTTCGGCGTCTCGGATCATGTGCATTCCTCAGCGGCCCGTTCGGCGGGCCAGTTGAAAGTCAATCTGCCGAGGCCCTGCGCCGATCTGTCTAGCGGGTGGCGGCCTCGATGTTGTTCACCATGTGCTTGAGACGGGGCCCGATGTCGTCCTCGAGTTTCTCCCGGGAAAGGTGAAAACTCGGTCCGCCACAGTTGAACGTCAGCAGCCCATGTTGTGCATGCAGCAGTGGTACGGCGATGGCGTTTACATCGCGGTGCCACTCACCGATCGACATGCAGTAGCCGAAATCGGTGTAATCCCGGAAGGCACGTTCCAGGCCCTTCCTGATGCCCGGCCAGTCCTCCAGATGACGCTGGCGGATATGGTCGAGAATAAATTCCCGCTCGTTTTCCGGCATCGCTGCCAGGCAGGCGCGGCCTGCGGAACTCAAGTGCAACGGCAACCGCGTACCGACCTGGCGGCGCATGGTCATGTTGGCTTCACCCTGGACCACGTCCAGGTACACCATGTCCAAACGATCGCGGGTCGCCATGGCCACCGCGGCCTGGGCGTACTTGGCCATCGTCTCCATCAGCGGATGGGCCACGGCCCGCACCGACAGGTTCGAAAGCATCGCGTAACCGAACGCCATCACCCCTACATCCAGCTGATACCGGCCTGACTGCGGCAAATGCTTGAGATACCCCAAGCGAGTCAGCGTGTGGGTCATCCGCGTAATCGTCGGCTTTGGCAGCCCGGTCTTGCGCGCCAGCTCCTGGTTACCCAGCACGCTTTCGCTGGGAGTAAAGCAACGCAGCAATTCCAGGCCACGTGCCAGGGCGGTAACGAACTGGCGGTCCTTGTCTTCTTCCTCGTCGGCATTCATCGGATCGATCAGCAAGTGCTCGAATGCGTGGTTGCCGGCAGGTGCTTCAGGTGTATTCGGGTCCAGGTTTCGACGGCGCATGTTAGTCCCCCTTTTTTTAGAAAATCAACAAAACAAAATTGTATTCCGCACAGCGAAACTAATCAACTTCGCGGGTGATTGTCTTTTTGTTTAATAAAACCCTTCTAAACAAAGAGTTATCGCTCGATTTTCGGGCGGCTCAGGTTTTTACGTTTACATCACGGCGAGTCGGTCCTTATGATTATCGCTAAATACGGAATGTTGTTTCGCATAGCGAAACACTCGATATCCGAACTAACAAGAACATTGCAGCAGGAGAACTTGTGGCCAGCCTCGACCCACCCGTAGTGCACCTCGACGTCCAGGACAATGGCGTCGCCGTGGTACGCATCCACCGTCACGAAGTTAAAAACGCCTTGAACGCCCAGGTTCGCGAAGAACTGGCCGAACATTTTCGTGCCCTGGCCAAGCGTCGTGATGTGCGCGCCATCGTGCTCACCGGCGGCGATCAGTTCTTCGTGGCCGGTGCCGACATCAAGGAATTCGCCAGCGCCACTCCGATCGAGATGTACCGCCGGCACACCGAGTATTTGTGGGAAGCCATCAGCCGCTGCCCGAAGCCGGTGATCGCCGCGGTGAACGGTTTTGCCCTGGGCGGCGGTTGTGAGTTGGCCATGCATTGCGACCTGATCGTCGCCGGTGAGTCGGCGCGGTTTGCCCAGCCCGAGGTCAAGCTGGGCCTGATGCCGGGCGCCGGTGGCACCCAGCGCCTGGTGCGCGCCGTGGGTAAGTTCCAGGCCATGCGTATCGCGTTGACCGGTTGCATGGTCAAGGCGCCGGAGGCTCTGGCCATGGGCATGCTCAGCGAAGTGGTGGCGGATGACCAGACTATCCCCCGCGCCCTGGAACTGGCTGCGCAGATCGCCGCCTTGCCGCCACTGGCGGTGGAGCAGATCAAGGAAGTGATGCTCGCCGGCGCCGACCTGCCGCTGGAAAGCGCGCTGGTGCTGGAGCGCAAGGCCTTTCAACTGCTGTTCGATTCGGCAGACCAGAAGGAGGGCGCCGCAGCGTTCTTCGAAAAACGCACAGCGAACTACCTGGGGGAATGACGATGACGGATTCAATCAAGATCATGGGCCTGGTAGGCACCGGTGTGATGGGCGCCGGCATCGCTCAGATTGCCGCCCAGGCGGGCGTGTTGGTGCGCTTGTTCGATGCCCGCGATGGCGCGGCGCAAACCGCTCGGGACAACCTCGGCGCCACGCTCTCGAAACTGGCCGCCAAGGGCAAGATCAGCCAGGCGGCGATGGACGCAGCGCTGGAAAACCTGCACGTCGCCGCCACAGTTGAGGCATTGCACGATTGCGACCTGGTGGTGGAAGCCATCGTCGAAAACCTCGACGCCAAGCGCGGCCTGTTGCAGCAACTGGAAGGCGTGGTCAGCGCGGGCTGCATCCTCGCCACCAACACCTCGTCGCTGTCGATCACGGCCATCGCCACAGGTTGCCAACACCCTGAGCGGGTAGCGGGGCTGCACTTCTTCAACCCGGTGCCGTTGATGCGCGTCGTCGAAGTGATCGACGGCCTGGCCACTGCGCCGAAGGTCGGCGATGACCTGCTGGCCTTCGTGGCCCGCACCGGCCATCGCGGCGTGCGCGCCAAGGACACCCCGGGCTTTATCGTCAACCACGCCGGCCGTGCCTACGGGACTGAAGCGTTGAAGATGCTCGATGAAGGCATTGCCGAGCGCGGCGATATCGACCGTATCCTGCGTGAAGGCGCAGGCTTTCGCATGGGCCCGCTGGAATTGCTGGACCTCACGGGCCTCGACGTTTCCCACCCGGTGATGGAGTCGATCTACAACCAGTTCTATCAAGAAGCGCGCTACAAACCGTCGCCCCTGACCCGTCAGATGCTGGCGGGCGGACGCCTGGGGCGCAAGAGCGGGCAGGGCTTCTACCGTTACGAAAATGGCCAGGTAGTCGACGGCCCGCAGCCGCAGCCGGTGCCTTCGGTGAAGCATCTGCCGCCGGTGTGGATCGCCACCGAAAACGCCGATGACTACGAGCGCCTCAGCGCCTTGGTGATCGAGTTGGGCGCGCACCTTGAAAGCGCGGCGCAGCCTTCGCCTGAAGCGTTATGCCTGCTGGCGCCTTACGGCCTCGATGCCACATCGGCCAGCGAGCGCTTCCACACCGACCCGGTGCGCACCCTGTGCATCGACCTGCTGACCGACCTGTCACGCCATCGCACCCTGATGCAAAACCCGCTGACCTCCACCGCCACCCGCGACGCCGCCCACGCGCTGCTTGCCAGTGACGGGGTGGGCGTGACGGTGATCAGCGACAGCGTTGGCTTCGTCGCCCAACGCACCTTGGCGATGGTGGTCAACCTGGCCTGCGACATCGCCCAGCAACGCATCGCCAGCGTCGACGACATCGACCAGGCGGTACAACTCGGCCTGGGTTACCCACAGGGTCCGCTGGCCTGGGGCGATGCCCTTGGGCCGCGGCGCATCCTCACGATTTTGCAGCGCATGAGCGAACTCACCCACGACCCACGTTATCGCCCCAGCCCCTGGCTGCGGCGGCGTGCAGTGCTGGGGATTTCCCTGCGTCATGAAGAGCCGGCAGTCGGCTGATTTCGATTCATCACAGGACAAGAATAATGGGTGCATTGACAGGTTTGCGGGTGCTGGATTTAAGCCGGGTATTGGCCGGTCCCTGGTGTGGCCAGGTATTGGCCGACCTCGGCGCGGAAGTGATCAAGATCGAACGGCCACAAAGCGGTGACGACACCCGTGGTTGGGGCCCGCCGTGGATGAAGACCGACACCGGCGAGTCGTCCGGGCAGGCGTCTTATTACCAGTCCACCAACCGCGGCAAATTATCCGTGGCCATCGACCTCGCCACCTCCGAAGGCCAGGAACTGGTGCGAGCCCTGGCGGCCAGCTCCGACGTACTGATCGAAAACTACAAGGCCGGTTCCCTGGCGCGCTATGGCCTGGATTACGCGACCCTGGCCGAGATCAATCCACGGCTGGTGTACTGCTCCATCACCGGTTTCGGCCAGACCGGCCCGCGTGCCGAAGAGCCCGGCTACGACTTCATCATCCAGGGCATCGGCGGCCTGATGAGCATCACCGGCGAGCGCGACGACTTGCCCGGCGGCGGCCCGCAAAAAGTCGGCGTAGCGTTCTCCGACCTGATGACCGGCCTGTACTCCACCGTCGCCATCCAGGCCGCACTGCTCAGCCGCGAACGCACCGGCGTTGGTCAACACATCGACATGGCGCTGCTGGACGTACAGGTCGCAACCCTGGCCAACCAGAGCATGAACTACCTGGCCTCAGGCAAGGTACCTGAGCGGTACGGCAACGCCCACGCCAACATCGTGCCGTACCAGGTGTTCCGTGCGGCAGACCGCGACTTCATTATTGCCTGCGGCAACGACAGCCAGTTTGTTGCGCTGTGCCACAGCATTGGCTTGCCGCACCTGCCGCAAGACCCGCGCTTTCGGCGCAATGCCGATCGGGTCGCGCATCGGGCCGAGATTGTCGAGCTGTTGTCGGCGCACTTTCTGGGGCGTACGGCGGACGAGTGGGTGGCGAGTATTCACGCATCGAAAGTGCCGGTGGGCGCGATCAATAACATCGCGCAATCGTTGGAAGAGCCGCAGGTGATTGCCCGAGGCTTGATGGTGAAGATCCCGCATCCCAAGAATCCGGATTTCGCCATGGTCGGCAGCCCGATCAAGATGTCGGGCACGCCGGTGGAGTATGTAAGGCCGGCGCCGATGTTGGGGCAGCATACCGATGAGGTACTGGGCGAGCGCCTGGGGTTGTCGGCGGAGCAACTGGGGCAGCTCAAGGCGGTCGGGGTGATCGAGCAGTTGGACTGAACAATGGCGGCCGTGAAGGCCGCCATCCACCTTGATGACTGTTTAGCGCGCGACTTCTTTAAGGTAGGTGTTTCGGGCAGCTACGGCAGTCGGCGTGAAGTCCGTAAATACACCATCAACTCCCGCCCGGAAGAAGGCCATGTATTCGGCCGCCGGATTGCCCTTGTAGGCACCGGCCAGGTACTTCGCTTCGTTGCGGAAGGTGAAGATATGGACGAACAAACCAGCCTTGTGCGCATCGCTGATCAGGTTGGTCGGCTTGAAGGTGTCGACTTCGGGCAAACCAGGGTTTTGCGCTGAAGTGGCGGTCAGCGACATCGCCTGCGGCTTCCAAGGCCCGATGCCGTCGGCGTAGGTCTTGACCTCGGCCAACCCGGCCGGAGTCAGCATCGCACCAAAGGCGCGTGGGTCGCCGGCGACGGTCCAGCTGTAGGGGCGGCCGCTGACGAAGGTGTTGGGTTTGTCCGTGATGAAAATGGTTTCGCCGGTCTTGAAGTCCACACCGTTCCCATCCACCAACTGCACCGCCCTGGATTGCAGGCCGATAGAGCGCAGGTACTTCAGGCTGTTCGGGTCAAAGCTTTGCACAAACACCGGCGCGTCTTTGCGATTGAGGTTGTTGTCTTTAAGGGTCTTGAGGAACGCCGCTTCGAACGGATGACTGCCCGGGGCGCCGCAACCATTGGCGATGGCCTGGGCGTTGTTCCAGATTGGGTTTTTGCTTTCCGGGTAGGTGGTAATCACACGGCCTGTGGCTGTGCTTTTGGCTTTTGCGATGTCGATCACTTCCTGGAAACTCAAGATCGGCAGCTTGCCGTTGAGTTCGGTCGGGCGCTCGTCACGGGCGTCGTACGTCGTGCCGCCGATCCATTGCTTGAGTTCTGCCAGTGTGAAATCGCTGATTGACCAGTCGTTGGTATGGTCTTCGCCGTCAACGATCAAGGACTTCAACACCGACTTGGGATCGTTGGGGTTGGTCAAATCGCTCAGGTACTGGGCCGGGCCATTTTCTGCGGTGGCGGGATACCGGACATTGACCAACACACCTGGAACCGTGCGCTTGCGGCGAGCAACCTCTGGGTTGGTCTTCGCGACGTCGCTGATGTTGGTGTTGTCGCTCAACCAGGGATTGTGCCGAGCTACCAATACACAGTCCTTGGTCATATGCAGGTCCAGTTCGAGCGAGTCGGCACCGGCATCGGCCGCATGCTCATACGACGCCCGGGTTTCCTCCGGGTACAGCCCCGGCAGGCCGCGATGCCCGATTACCAGTGGAGGTGCACCGTCCAGGGTCTTGAAGGAAGTCGAGGCGGCAGGCGCACTCCCGGTCACACTGTCACACGCGCTCACCATCAGGCTGCATCCGATAACGATAAAACGGGCAAGCAGGGTTTTTACCGCTGGCGGGCCTGAGCGAGTGTGCATGTGTCGTCCTTCAAGAAGAGGGTAGGGGCGGGGTATCTGCGGATGTTGGCGTTGACGCATGACAGCGTCGTGACAGGGAGTGGAGTGATGACTTTTCAGCAGTGCGCACCTTGGGAAAGCACAAATCTCACTGAATGCTTGACTTCTCCTTTTCAATCAGTAACATACGGCGCATTCCGCGATAGCTCAGTTGGTAGAGCAAATGACTGTTAATCATTGGGTCCCTGGTTCGAGTCCAGGTCGTGGAGCCATACAAGGTTCCAGAGAAGGCTTTCAAAATCTCTGAAACCCCCGAAAAACCCGCCTTCTGGCGGGTTTTTTCGTTTTGGCGTTCTGTCGGATTCCGGTGGGTACCAGCCATTTTAAGGGTAGAGTTTGGGATAAAGGTCAGTTCGATAATAGGGAGTACCCTTATGTCGCGCACTACTGCTCCACTCTCCGACGCCGCTTGCCGTTCGGCCAAGCCCACAGACCGCGCCTACAAGCTTTTCGACGGCGACGGCCTTTACCTTCTAGTCCAACCCAATGGCCGCAAAGGCTGGCGTCTCAGATACGTCAAACCTGATGGCCGGGAAGGACTGACCTCATTAGGCAACTACCCCATCGTTGGCCTCGCGGATGCGCGCCGCAAGCGCTTGGAGGTCAAGCGAATGCTGGCGGATGGCATTGACCCCATAGGAGCCAAGAACCTAGCCAAGACGGACGCTCTGATCAAAGGCCGCACCTTTGAAAGCGTTGCCCTCGGCTGGCACACGGAAATGTCAGCCAAGTGGGCACCAGACTATTCCAAGACAGTGATGAGTCGCCTCAAAACTCACCTCTTCCCGCTGATCGGCGCCCGCGCCATTGTTGACCTTGATACCCACGACCTGATGCGGCCCCTGGACGCGATTAAGAAGCGCGGAACGATAGACATTGCTTTAAGGGTACAAAACTACCTGCAGAGCATCATGCGCGAGGCAAAGCGCCTCCGGCTTATCACCGTAAACCCTGCTTACGACCTCGTAGGCTCGATCAAAGCCTCGCGGGTCGTCCACCGCCCCGCCTTAACCTTATCGCGTTTGCCTGAATTGCAGGAACGGATCGACACTTATAAAGGCCGCGCACTTACCCGGCTGACAGTCTTGCTGTCGCTGCACGTGTTTGTACGCTCCAGCGAGCTGCGCTTCGCCCGCTGGAGCGAGTTCGACCTCAAACGTGGCGTCTGGGAAATACCCGACACGCGACCAGCGTTGGAAGGCGTACCCTTTTCCACAAGGGGGACGAAGATGGCAGGCGATATCCATCTTGTACCCTTATCGCCGCAAGCGATCGCCCTGCTCGAACAGATCCACGCAATCACAGGCAAATTTGACTTGGTGTTCGCAGGCGATACCAAATCTTGGAAACCAATGTCCGAAAACACGGTGAACAGCGCGCTTCGGAAGATGGGGTACGACACCAAATCCGAGATCTGTGGGCACGGGTTTCGTTCGATGGCCTGCAGCGCACTGATCGAGTCAGGTTTGTGGGCAGACACAGCCATTGAGCGGCAGATGAGCCACAAGGAACGCAACAACGTCCGCGCCGCGTACACCCACAAGGCCGAGTTCATCGAAGAGCGCAGGCTGATCATGAACTGGTGGAGTCGCTACCTTGAGGCTAATCAGCAGAAGCATGTCAGTCCACGCGAATTCGCCAATCAGACGGGTGCGAATGTCACTCGCCTAAAAGCAAAACGTGGCGCAACTGAGTAAGCGCTCGGTCCTCATATCTCAGTGATCCGCTTTGTCCACGCGGGTCCATCCAAACAGGGCTGCAAAGCCGCCCTGTTTGGATGGACCTCCCTTAAAAAATCTAAAGCCCATATAGCTATCTGTGGAAAACCACCGATTTCCGCCGGTGAATAATTTCATCCACCACCGCAGATCTCCGGAAAATTCGAGCCTTGACCCAAATTATCCACAGGCGTAGAAAAGATCGGGCAAGCGCTGTCGTTGACAGCAACCCAGGTAGCCAGAACCTTTGAGGCTACGCCACACCGTGGTGGTTCTCCCAAAGTGCGATTAGCGTCCGGAGGCTCGCACGGTCACAGCGATGTGATGGATGCCTACTTTTATCAGTGTGCCCACTGCGGCAACCCATACTCTTTCGTAGCTGCCCTGCAGCATCCTATCCGCTTGGCCATTTCATTGCGCCAACCTTTGCCCGTCTCTTTCTCCCGGAAAGAGACGGGCACTCCTACCACTGCTGCAGCCCTCATCGTACAAGGCTTTGCGGCATTCCCCCTCGTGACAATCGGCGCGACAAACACCGAAGTCACCAGCAACAGCGATGCCGATGATGGTGCCGCAGCCCACGGAATGGACTGCACCTGACTGACAGTCAGGCATGCCCCAGTCATCGCATCACTGCCTTCACCCGACTCAGGATCTCGCGGCATTGGTCTCGTCAGCCAGCGCAGCTTCCGCCCGCCCACTTCTTCGAAAGTGCTCAGGAGGCTAGATCATGAGATGCCCAAGCTCCCGGTCGTAAAGAGCCGCCAGTCCCGCGTTAGTGGACAACCCTCACAGGTCGCAGGGGCCTTGATCCCTGATAACACTCAACATTCTTGGCGGGATGACGTGGGGAAAGTTTTAAAAATTTTGGCTTCGAGAGGACTTCGATCATGGCACTGGTGGGCAGGCGAGATGGACGCAATTTTGGCTATGGTCGGCAGTTGAGCTATGCCGGGCCGCAAGCGCTCAAAGACCTATTTGGCGGCGGACATTACGGCACGGTCAAGGCACACAGTGATCGGTGGCAGGCGTTTGTGCGCTGGTGTCGGTCGGAGGATGGACCAGGGTTTAACGATGCGCGGCAGATAGATAGCCAAACCTTGCTGGACTACACCGGACATCTGCGCCAACAAGTTGAACAAGGTGAGCTGGCTATCGCCACTGCGCAAAACCGGTTGTCCAGTGTGAATCGAACCATGGCCGCGCTTCGCGGTGATCAGTATGTGAAAGTGCCGAGCCCGAGTGAGGCGCTGGGAATGCGGCGCACCACTGTTCGTCGTTCAGTGCCGCAAGGCCAAGACCGCGAACAGGTGAAGCGGATCGTCGACGTGCTCTGCGAAAACCAAATGCCGCGCGCGGCGGCGATCGCTCAGTTGGCACGAGCCGCCGGCATGCGCTTACGCGAGGCCGTATTGGCGGACCTACCGCGTTTAAAACGTGAGGCAGAACACTATGGCAAGATGAACATCCAGGATGGCACCAAAGGTGGCCGCTCAGGTGCGTCGGCCCCTCGCTGGATCACGGTGAACGATCAAATCCGCGGCGCACTGGCATTCGCCCATCATGTCTCGCCTGACGGTAGTCACAACCTGTTAGCACCGCACGAAAGCTATCTGGACTTCACACAGAGCTCCGTCCGCCCCGTTCGAGACCTCCTCCATACGCACGAACTCAAAGGCTTTCACGACTTGCGGGCGGCCTATGCGTGTGAACGCTATGAACAGATCACCCATCATCTCGCGCCCATCAGCGGTGGCCGCTGCTATCAGCTCGACCGATGGTTAGATCAGGAGGCCCGAGTACAAATCAGCGATGAGCTCGGGCATGGCCGTATCGACGTGGTGTCGGCTTACATTGGCGGTCGAACATGAGCAAGGCATTCGATATGGAGCTGTTCCTGGCCGGCGTTCTGACCGGATCGCATTCCACACGCCAACGCCACCTTCGCCAGGCGGAGGCTATCCAAACAGCAATCGCTGAGCGATGGCAACGCGACAATCCATGGACTTGGCAGAGAAAACACCTTGCGTGGTTTTTAAAGCACCGCCTAAGCCAGCGCACTGACTCGACGCGTTATTACTATTTGCTGACCATGCAATTACTCACTTATCGCCTGGGAAAATCCTGGCAGTTCAACCGCTAAGCGAAGGTCAGAAAACGGCCAAAAGCAGACCGCCGGCGCGGTTCTGGTTTAGCTCGATAGTCAAGGCTCACAGCATGCGACTGCATATCTAAAGTTATTCTGGCTTATTGCTTACACCTATATCCCTAGAGGCCCCCTCTCATTTTCCGTGAACACAAGGTACACCAAGTAAGCTGGGGCTAGCTCTGGCTTTTTTGGTGACGTACTATGTCAGGATTGATTGTAAATCATGGTTTAGAGTGACATATGCCTAAAGCCATTGTTATCGAAGACGAGCAGCTTGAGCATGCTGTGAAGGTCGCCAAAGTGAGCAGCCCGGAGAACGGCGGTCGTGATGCGGCGCTGCTGCTTACATGCTTTGGAACCGGCATGACCGTGACGGAGATCTGCCGCCTTCGCGTGAGCGACTACCTCACCGAGTCCGGCGCTGTGCTGATCGACTCCCATGTGCGTGCAGAAATCGCCTACAACCATCGTTCCAGGCCGCTGTGCTGGACGAGCAAGAAGTTGACCAATGCTATAGACGCTCACCTTGCCGAACGCCTCGCACGCGGTCATGGTGTCTCAACCAGAGTGAAGGCCTTTCGCGGCCTAGATCCTGACTCACCGCTGTTTGTATCCGGTCGTACTGGCGAAGGCTTGAAGATCAGCGCTCAGCGGCGCGACGGTAAAACGTACTACAGCGCGAACCAACTCAGCCGACTTTATACAAGGTTGTTTGGTCTTGCTGGCATTGAAGGGGCCAGCGCGCAGTCAGGGCGACGGACGCTTGCGGTAAAGCTCAAACGCCGTGGTATCGACTTGAGGCATATAAGCGAGATTTTGGGTATCGAAAGCTTGGAGGCGGTCAAGAAGCTCTGTGCGAGCGATCCTGCCCGATTGGGCGATATTGTGCGAAGAATTATTTGATGGCTACCAGAATAACGGCGGACCAGCTCAATAACGCCGGGATGCAGATCAAAAAGCTTAGGAAGGAGTGACCATGCTGACAAATATCATTATTAAGGGATTTAAAAGTTATCGGGGTCAGCGGTTACCGCTGTCGCCCTTGACTCTGATGATAGGTGCCAATGCCTCAGGAAAAAGTAACGCGCTAGAGGCCTTCCGCTTCCTATGCTGGCTTGGCCAGGGTCAGAAGCTGTCAGTGTTACGCCACCGGGTCGATGAGTCTGAGCAGATTCTGCGAGGTCAAATCAAGGATCTTCCCTACCACCAAGGCCTATCATTCACCTTGGGTTGCGAAACCGACGACTCGGAGTGGAATAGCCTAAGTGTCGAAATTGCCCTGCGAGAAGATGAACTTCACATTGTTCAAGAAAGTATCAGCTCTCCTCTCCAAAAATTCCCGCTTTACCGTATCGAGCAAACCTCTAGCGGTTTAAGTACGGACGTGCGCGTTGCATACAATAATTTCTCAACAGGTGGTAAGAAGCCACAAATCACATGTACTGATCAAATCGCCATTCTTAACCAACTCGCCAGTTCGGCTTTGTTCGACTCCGGGCATAAAAAAGCACAGAAAGTTATCCCGCAAACGACTGAACACTTCCAGTACCTACTTGCTAACACTTTGTTTCTTGATCCCGTGCCTGCTCTGATGCGTGGCGATAGTTATCCGGATAAAAAATTGCGTGGTGACTGCTCTAACCTGTCCGGAGTTTTGTATTCGCTCTGGCAGGATGAGGAGGTCCGTCCTGCCATAATTGAATTCATCAAGAGTCTGCCCGAGCAAGATGTAAAAAGCGTGAATTTCTTCGAGGACCGTCGTGGACGTATATCTCTGGAATTGGTTGAGAACTTTGGTTCTGTCGAGCGAAATTGGTCCGTGGAGCTGCTTTCAGATGGCACGCTTAGAGTACTGGCTATTGCCGCAGCCCTGCTTTCTGCTCCTCCGGAGTCGACGCTGGTAATCGAAGAAGTTGACAACGGCGTCCACCCATCACGTGCGCGTCAATTACTGAAAACTATGCGTGAGCAAGCAGAGCTACGTGGTGTGCGCCTGCTGCTTAGCACTCACAACCCAGCTTTGATGGATGCGCTCCCAGACAGCGCTTTGGGAGATGTGGTGTTTTGCTACCGTGATCCCCAGGATGGCGACAGTCGCTTGGTACGCCTTGCCGACCTGCAGGACTACGCTGGTTTAGTTTCCCAAGGCCCATTAGGGGAGTTAGTAACCAACGGTATCGTGGATCGCTTTGTGAAATCGCCCGTGACGATGGAACAGAAACGCCAAAACGCACTGGATTGGCTCCGGAAAATGCAGGGAGAAGCCTAATGAGCTCAATCTGCTTGATCGATACTAGTGTGTTTGTAAACATGCTAAACGTGCCGGGTCTCAATCAGGATGCCGCACGTGTGGGTGCCGATTTCCTAGAGTACGCAAACAATAACTGCACGTTCATTCTGCCGATGGCCACCATCCTCGAGACCGGCAACCATGTGGCTCAAAACGGCGACGGAAGACTCCGCCGAGAAACAGCTCAGCGCTTCTGTGATGCTGTGCGCGCGGCGTTCGCCGATGAGCCCCCTTACAGACTCAGCGAGTTTCCCAGTACTGTACAAATCCTCGAGTGGCTGGCAGAGTTTCCGGATAAAGCAGGCCATAATAAGTCTGCCGCCCGAACCGGTGAAGGCACTAGCTTTGGTGATCTAAGCATCATCAAAGAATACGAGAGGTGTTTAGCGCGGTTCCCCATGAGCGAGCTATTCATTTGGTCCTTGGATAGCGACTTGGAAGCATACCATCACCAACCTGGACATCTGATCCGGCGATGATAGTGCCAGGGTGAATAATTGGCCTGTTGAAGGAAAACTGCTGCACCATGAGCGCATCATCGTTGTGGGTTTTGGCAGCGCCAAGTGTACTAATATTGCATCTATAAGACCATAATAATAACGAATATCAATCTAAAAGGAGGCTACATGACCAACGGACTAACAGCACTTAACGGACAAACCTTTGCCGTAGGCCTTTCATTTGCTGGCGAACAGCGCGCCTATGTTCAGGACGTTGCGCTTAGTTTGAGAGAGAAGGGTGTAACGGTCTTTTATGATGGGTTCCACGAGGTAGATCTTTGGGGATGCGACCTCGTAGACACCCTGAATGAACTATATTCCGAGAGCATGAATTTGGTTGTGGTTTTTATTTCGAAAGATTACGTCGCCAAGGACTTCACAAATGTTGAACGGCGTGCGGCGCTCTCAAAGGCTATCACTTCACGTCAGAAGTACGTCATGCCGGTGCGCTTTGATGATACCAAGATACCTGGTATACCGAACACCTTTGGTTATCTAAGTGCATCGGAGAACTCTCCAGAGCAATTGGCTGTCAAGATCTGCAAGGCACTCGGGATCAGTGAGCGGGTTAAGGCGAATGAAATCTCACCACCATACTCAAAAAGCGCCCAAGGAACGATCACCTTCAATCATACAGATCATGACGGTAGATTTTTGATTGGTGAGGATGAGTGGCAATTCGAGATTGCAACTTCAGGTGCAAGCAACGACGGCATATATATTTACAACGATCCACCAAGCATCAACGGGGTAGCTATAGCTGAAGGCTACTTGGCGATTGCTGAAGTCCAGGATGCAAAGGCTCTCAATTATACATCCCGTACAAGGCGCCCTAAGGAGGGGCAGGTCGCCGTCTTACTTAACAATCAGGGATTCTATGCGGCTCTGAAAATTGTAGATGTCAAGGCTCTGGATTTTAAAGATGACATTGACTCTATAACCATCGAATACGTCATTCTGCGCAGAGGTGGCTGCGATTTTTCTGTGGAGTTAATCGCCTGACCTATGCGGCCAATTGGGTCGACCTTATGGTTACAGAGTTATAGTAAATCGACCGTTAATGCCCCAGCCCTGCCATCGCGGGGCTGCGTACATAGAGTGGTACGCGGTTTGCGTACCAGAATTCAAGGAGAGATAAATGAAGTACAGCATCGACTATCAGCAACTGCACAAGGGCCACCAGCGACCTTCTGACGATGGAGATGTCGTCGGTGTGGAATTTGAAAGCGAGTCGGGATTCGCTCTCATACCCAATGTCGGGGATGTCGTGTATGTCCCAGCGATGGAGGGGCACGTTAGTGTGCAAGGTCTGGTGAAGACGCGCCTCTTTAGTTACACCCGCGTCGGTGCAGAACTCTACTGTGGCATCAATATCGTGGTTGAAGAACGCGACGACATTAACTGGGCCGCTCTAATTAAAGAGTAATTATGGGTAGGCCCGCTCGCGGGCCTGTTTTGTTGCAGGAAAAAACGCCCGCAGTACCCAAAGCCCCTGCCAAAAACTGGGGCCGAGGACGTAGAGAAGCGCGGTGCGCGCGCTTGCAAAAGGAGAACACAATGCAACCGAAAATGGATAACTACTCAGAACACTACGGTGCGGAGCTGCTGTGCCCTTGCTGCGGCGGAAATTATTTACACCACGCGAAGGTTGAAGTTTTTGAGCGTGGCGAAGATGCGAAAGTTGGCACACACGTAACCTTCGAAAATGGTGCGGCCAAATTAGATGGGGACATCAGCGGAAACCCTAGCCGCCGCCGAGGTGGAATTTCCATTCACTTCACTTGCGAGCATTGCCCGGCAGAGCCTGTCCTATACATATCCCAGCATAAGGGATGCACATTATTGGACTTAAAGTAGGCCTTCTGTAATCGATCCATGCCCCGGCTCGCCGGGGCTTCAAGGAAAAAGATTGGTGAAAGTCTCATCTGAAAATGATCAGCACCCTTTATTGCTTGCTGCAATGATGCAGCTGGTCGCTAATTATCCTGCTGTTGTGTGGATTGTTGGCGATACGTGGGTGCGTTGCGAAAACTGTGAGTACACAATTGACGCTGACGAATCTGTAACGCGTGAACAGGTTCGACAACTTCTGATAAACGCAGACTGGAACGCTGAGCAGTGGCTAGGCGACTGACGAAGGAAAAGCCCGTTCGCTTAACGCAGGGCGGCGAGGCTGCCCGTAGCGTATCGCGTCCTGCTGGTTGCTACTGAGACGCAAAAAATACGCGTAGCGATGCAGAGTATCGTCGATAACTACAGTGATGGACTCAGTGAGCTGACTCACGAAGCCTGCCATCTTCATCCGACTCCATTGGCTGCCGAAATCCAGTGCTTGGAGCGCTCGATCATCGATAATTTCGAGACGATTGAAGCGCTGGATGATAGTGCCCAAGATCTATTGATTAAGTTAAGTCGGCTCAAGGAATGTTGAGTTGAAGGAAAACCGTGCCGCTACCCGTAGCTGCATCGGTAAAGCGTTCAATGCCAAATCATGCGTGCCGGGGACAGTCGTTGAACGCTTCACATATGTAGCCACTTCAAATACGAGGTCACCATGAGTTCAGATTCCAGAAAAAGAATTGAGCCAGGCAAAACATACCGGCGGCAAGCTGGACCGTACGATGTGATCACCAACACGCCCAGGTACAGTTTTGAGGTCATCGCGGCTGATGACGATGCCCGTAGCCGCGTGAGCGATAATTCACAAATCATGGGTGTGACCGGTCGGCATTTCTTTGTGTGGGATATCACCAATAACGCTCACACTCCGGTGTTCGTTACTCTGACCAAAGATGGCGAACCGTTTGATCCTGCTTGTTGAATACACACCGTGTTACGCGTAACGGCGGGCCGTTCTGGAAAGCGCGGCGTATCTGCCGCCCAGGTATACAACAAGCCCAGCCCTTGCGCTGGGCCGAGGCGGTAGAAGGGCGCGACTACACGTCCGTTAACAAGGAACTCTATGATGTCTCTGATCCAAACTGATCAAGACAGCCCCAAGATCATCGAGCGAGCCCGTCAGTCCATCGCCAAGATGGCCGACGACGTGCGCCGCTACCGACATGATCCTGGTCTTTGGTCTTCCTCGGCATGGAAGGTCACTGGCTATCTGACAGCTTTGGTTGAAAATTATCTGATCGGATCTGCGATGACAGTGCAACTGACTCAGGAAAAGGACAAAGCCCTAAGCGATGCACTCTGAATCGCCCCTGACTTCATAGACGAGCTCAATTGCCTGACTTTTGCCAATTAGCCAGTTCTGAATGACGGAAGCGGGTCGGAAGTCGCCTGACCCGACCGGCGGCTTTTGGCCGACTCTTGCCCGTCGCGACCGGCAAAGAACGGCCAATTTCTGCCCATCGCAATCGTCAGCTTTGGGTTGCTCACTGCCGGTCACCTTCTCTACGAGTATCGGTCAAGTCGGATGCAAAAGATGGTCAGCATCAATGCCATTGATTAGCCGGTAGGAATGCAAACCACGAATCAAAACCTGTCGAAATTCAGGACGTCTTTTTCAATACCTAAACCACCCAATTAAAGTCCGTTTCGGACGGACACAGTGATCACGAGGAACGAACTACTGCACTGATCGGTAGGCGGGACGGACGCAACTACCGTGCTCATGGGGATCCAAAGAGTTCGTATAAAATCCGGGCTTAATAAGGGTAACCTTAGGGATAAAGACTTTAGAATTCACCACAATTTCCATTTAAAACAGATACTTAATCTTCTATTCGAGTCCAGGTCGTGGAGCCAGATAGTGAAAAAGCCTGCAGAGATGCAGGCTTTTTTTTGCCTGGGATTTGACCTGGCAAAACCTGGTGAGGGGTGATCTTGATCTGCACTCCGCCTGCAGGGGGCCACGCTCTTCACTTTGCTCAAGCGCGGCCTGTAGCGTCGATCAGGCTTTGCCGGAACCCAGCGGTGTGTTGAGGGTGAATGCGCCCGTCAGCTTTGGCGTGCAGCACCTGGCGCCGCTGTGGGGCGAGTTCATGAAGGCCTACCCCAATGTCGAGCTGGATATCAGCTTGAACGACCGGTTGGTGGACCTGGTGGAGGAGGGCTTCGATGCGGCGGTGCGCATTGCGCGGATGGAAAATTGGTCTCTGGTAACGTGGTCTATCCCACGCGTAAACACCTGGCGAGCAAGGTTCGGGTGCTGATCAATTTTCTGGCTGAGCGATTCAGTCATCCCCTGTGGGAGCAGTAGACACCTTCCGATCAGGGACGGCGCGACACGAACAAGTTCACGCCAATACATACGAGCAGAGCCAGCGCAGAGAGCAACATTGCGTTCGACATTCCCCGGGAGAATGCGGCCGCGTCAGCACCGGCGATCATCGCTCCCGAGACGGCGACGCCTATCACGCCGCCCAGTTGTCTGGCGGAGGCCATCAACCCCGACGCGATACCCGCATCATGCTGGGTGACCGACGAGAGCATGGCGTTGGTAATCGACGGCACCGACATGGCGCTGCCAATACCGACCAGCATGAGCGCGCCATTGAGCAACCACAAAGAGGCGTGTGACGTGGTTTGCGACAGCGTGACGAACCCGATGATTTGCACCGTGAAACCCGTGGTGATGATGCGGGTGGCGCTGAACCGTTTGGCGAAGCGCGATGAAAGCAGGGTTGAAAGCGTCAGCACCGCCGTCAGCGGAATAAACGACAAACCGGTTTTGAACGCGTCGTAATGCAGGAACGTTTGGAAGTAAATGCTGAAGACGAACACGGTGCCGTAAAAGGTCAGGTTGATCGCCGCGCCGGCCAGCGCCATGCTGCCCAGCACTTTGTTCGTGGCCAGGCGTGCCGGCAGCATGGGGTGCGCGACCCGCCGCTCAATCCAGATAAAGGCCACCGCGCAGATCAGCGCCAACAGCATTGCGCCGAGTGTTGCGCCGACCCAGCCTTGTGCGCTGGATTCGGTTAAACCGTAGGTCAGCGCTGCCAGGCAAATGGCGATGGTGATTTGCCCGGGAATATCGATGTGCTTGTCCACCCGAGGGGAGGCGGGCGCGTATTTCAGAATCAGCAGGATCGCCAGCAGGCCGATCGGAATGTTGAGCAGAAACACACTTCGCCAGCCAAAGTATTCGATCATCAGCCCGCCGATCACCGGGCCGGCTGCTAATGCGATGCCCCCGCAGGCGCCCCACAGTGCGACCGCGGAGCGGCGTTTGTCCGGATCGTCAAACGACACGCGAATCAGCGTCAGTGAGGTGGGGATCAGCAAGGCGGCACCGATGCCCTGGATGATGCGCATCGTGATCAGCATGGGCATGCTGTTAGCCAGGCCACAGCCGACGGAGGCGAGGGTGAAGATGGCGAAACCCATCGCGAAGACGGATTTTGCCCCCCATTTATCGCCCCATGCACCGCCCAGGATCAGCAGGGCAGAAAACGGCAGCGCATAGCTGTTGATGACCCACTGCAGGCCCGTGAGGTCACTATTGAATGCCTCTTTGAGCGCACCGAGGCCGACGTTCACAACACTGACGTCCAGTTGCACAACAAGAAAACCGAGGCACGCCGCGGTCAGGATGGCTCGTAACGAGGAAGAGGGGTGGGTCATAGCGGCTGTGATTCACCTCGATCGCCAGTGATAGCCTGGCTATCACTGGCGCAATTCACTTAAACGAACTGCAGAACGTCGTTGACGGCTTTGCGTGGTTTTTGTGGCCAGTTGGTCGCGCCTGGGTAGCCAACGGTGACCATCATGACGGGGATCTCCGCGTCCGACAGGCCGAACTCCTTAGCCACAGCAGGTTGGTCGAATCCAATCATCGGGGTTGAAATCAGCCCTTGGCCTTTGGCGGCCAGCATCAGCGTCATCGCGGCCAGGGAGCCGGAGCGGATGGCTTCGTCGCGCTGTAACTGCGGGTTCTCCCCGTACATGCCCTGGGCCGCACCGACCCACATGTCGTAGATCGACTGGTCGATGATGCCGGCATCCACCGACGGCTTCAGCGCAGCCGGCAACGTTTCGTGTGGGTTGAGGGTGCCGCAGACAATAAACGTCACGGCCGCGTCCACCACCTTCTGTTGGCCAAATGCCAATGGCAGCAGTCGCGCCTTGGCTGCGCTGCTGCGAACCGCCACGAACCGCCAGTTTTGCAGGTTAAAGGCGGAAGGGGCGTGTGTAGCCAGGTTGACCAGCTCGGCGATCTGATCGTCGGTCAATTGACGTTCAGTGTCGTAGCTGTTGGCGGAAATTCGGGACTTGATAACTTCGGCAATACCGGACATGGCGATCTCTGTACGTTAAGGGGCAAGCGTCTTCGTTCACATCAACGGCTGAAGCCGTCGAACGGGGTCATGTACACCGCGCCGAACGGGTCCAGGCGCTTGCGGATTTCAGCATCCGGCGTGCCGTACACCACCAGGCTGGTGATGGTGCACAGTTCCAGGAACCGCTGGCCGAACGGTGCAAACGTGGTGTCGACGTGGCTGACCACGGCATCCGCGTTGTAGCGCTCAAGGATATGAACGGTGCTGGTGTCTTCGTTGGCGCTGTATTCGTAAACCAGCGTGCCTGGCTCTGCACGGGTGGCCGTGACGATTGAGGCGATCAACGTCTTGAACTCGGCGAATTCCGCGGGTTTTACCGCGAGGGTAAACAGGCAGGAGATGTAGGGGTGCATGATGAGTGTCCGTCAGAGGCGCCAGGCGGCGCCTGTTGAGTAGGAGGGGGTCAAGACTTGTCTGGGGCATCCCCGAACAGCTTGCCGGCGCCAGCCCAATCGGACGCTGCGACGTCTTCGAAAATGACGTAGATGTAATTGGCGTCAGTGCCGGTGTGCTTGACGATGCTTTCGGTGATATCGGCGGCGACGGCGGCTTTTTGCGCGTGTTCTTTACCTTCGAACCAGCTCACTCGTACGACGGGCATAAGGCATTCCTCTTGGGACATTGATCGGGGCGCAGTGCGTGGTGTGCACTGTTGTTTGACTGGAATCCATCGTACTGGCGAACAAGCTGGCGATAAACGGCCTCCAGCTATAATCTGGGTAGACTAAAACTCTACAATCAGCGAGCCCGACATGGTCCCCATTGATTCCTTCCAGGGCGTTATCACCTTTGTGGTTGCCGCTCGCTCGTCCAGCTTCACCCAGGCTGCCGAGCGGTTGGGGCTGTCGAAATCTGCTGTGGGCAAAGCCATCGCCCGATTGGAGGAGCGCCTGGGGGTGCAACTGTTTCATCGCACCACCCGACGGATTTCATTGACCGCCGATGGCGAAGCCTATTTCGCGGCGTGCTCTACGGCGCTCGAAGAAATCGGCGCCGCCGAAAGTGGCCTGGGCCCCGGTGGTGGTGAGCCTTCAGGGCGATTGCGCGTCGATATTCCGGTGGCTTTCGGGCGTCGCGTCGTTGCGCCCTTGCTCTTCGAGATCGCCAACAAGTACCCGGCGTTGCAATTGAGCCTGACATTTTCCGATCACCTGGTGGACCCCTTCGAGGAGGGGATCGACTTGTTGGTGCGTTTCGGCGAATTGCAGGACACCAGCGGTCTGGTCGCGCGGCGGTTGATGCGCCAGCGCTGGGCCATTTGTGCCGCACCTGGCTACCTGACACGTTTTGGCGTGCCACATACCCTCGAAGACCTTAATCACCACCGCTGCATTGTCGGGCATCGACGCGGCCAGCCGTTGGCGTGGCGAGTCATGCAGGCAGGGCAGACGGTGCGCTACGCGCCACCCTCTACCCATCAGATTGGTGATGGCGAAGTCATGATTCTTGCGGCGGTTGCGGGCGCCGGCTTATGCCAGATGCCGCGTAGCCTGTTCCAGGACGATATCGAAGCGGGCCGGTTGGTAGAGGTGCTGCACACCTATGAACCGGAAGCGGTGGATGTGCATGCCGTTTGGCCGAAGGTGTCGCACCTGCGGCCGAAGGTGAGGTATGTGGTGGATGAACTGGTCAAGCTGTGCGCGCATTGGCAGTGATGGGCTAATCGCTGAACAGCTCAAACATCAGTTGTCGGAACCATTTATTGGCCGGGTCGCGATTGTATTTGCCGTGCCAGAACAGGTTGATCGCAATCTCGGGCAAGGGCAGGGGCAAGGGTAGGCTCGTCAGGCCAAAAGGGCCGGCGCAACTGTTGGCGAAACGCTCGGGGACGGTGGCGATCAGGTCAGTGTTCTGCAGGATATGACCCACCGCAACAAAGTGCGGCACCTCTAACCGAATCTCACGTTGCAGGCCTGCGCGCTGCATGTGTGTGTCGATTTCGCCGTGGCCGGTGCTGGCGGCCACAATCCTCACATGTCCGAACTCACAGAATCGTTCCCGGGTCATCGGCAGTTCAGTCAGCGGGTGGTTTTTTCGGCACAGGCACACATAGCGGTGATGAAACAGGCGGCGCTGGTAGAAGCCTGCCTGCAGGTCCGGCAGGAGCCCGACCGCCAGATCCACCTCACCATTGGCCATGCTTTCGGAGAGCTCGGCATTGCTGCGCAGGGTACTCACCGAAACGCCCGGAGCTTGCTTCAGCAGCGCCTCGATCAAGCGCGGCACAAAGTAAATTTCGCCGATGTCAGTCATCGCCACCACGAACCTTTTCTGGCTGGTGGCCGGGTCGAATTCATCGTGGCGGTTGATCGCGCCGTGCAACAGGCCGATTGCCTGGGAGACGGGTTCCGCCAGTTGCGCGGCATAGGGTGTGGGCTGCATGCCCTTGGGTGTCCGTACAAACAGTTCATCGTTGAACGTGGTCCGCAGCCGCTTCAGCGCGTTACTGACAGCGGGTTGAGTAAGCCCGAGGCTCTCGGCTGCTGCTGACACGCTTCGGTCCAGCAGTATCTGGTTGAAGATCACCAAAAGGTTGAGGTCCAGCTCGCGCAGATTCATCTCGGCTTGTCGCTCTGTGGAATTCAGAAGGGTTATGCGTATTCAGGATGGTGATAGTTTGTATGGCTGTGAGGGCATTTATCAATGCTTTGTGAATAGTCATGATCGGTCAATTCCAAAAACAAACATAAGGTTTACCCATGACTAGCCCTCAATCTGTCTTGCAGGTGGGCATTGTCGGCGGCGGCATCGCTGGCGTGGCCCTGGCACTCGATCTGTGCCGTCACAAGCATCTGGAAGTGACATTATTCGAAGCAGCTCCCGCCTTTGGTGAGGTGGGTGCCGGCGTGTCGTTTGGTGCGAACGCTGTTCGCGCCATCGAAGGACTGGGCATTGGCAAACCCTACGAACGGATCGCTGACCGAACCCCGCAGCCGTGGCAAGACATCTGGTTTGAATGGCGTCGCGGCGCAGACGCCGGCTATCTCGGTGCCAGCGTCGCCGACGGCGTGGGCCAGTCCTCCGTGCACCGTGCAGATTTCCTTGATGCCTTGGCCAAACAACTGCCGGACGGCGTCGCGCGCTTCGACAAACGTGCGGTCAGCGCACAAGAGACGGGCGACAGGGTCAGCGTCCAGTTCACCGACGGCACGGACTATGAGTGCGACCTGTTGATCGCCGCAGACGGTATCAAGTCCAATCTTCGCGACTATGTACTTCAAGGCCTGGGCCAGCCTTTGGTCGCACCGCGATTCAGCGGCACCTGCGCCTACCGCGGCATGATCGACAGCGAACAACTACGCGCCGCCTATCGCGTGGCTGGTGTCGACGAGCACCTGATTAACGTCCCGCAAATGTACCTGGGCCTGGACGCCCACATCCTCACATTCCCCGTCAAGCAAGGCCGGCTGATCAACGTGGTGGCGTTTGTTTCTGACCGCAGCGACCCGAACCCGGTATGGCCACCAGGCACACCCTGGGTGAAAAGCACCAGCCAGGCCCAGATGCTGGAGGCGTTCGCCGAATGGGGCGATGCCGTACGCGTTCTGCTCGAATGCATTCCCGAGCCGACCCTGTGGGCCCTTCATGAACTCGACGAGCTTGCAGGTTATGCCCATGGCCGGGTCGGACTGATCGGTGACGCTGCTCACGCCATGCTCCCACACCAAGGTGCCGGGGCAGGGCAAGGGCTGGAAGATGCCTGGCTGCTCGCCCGCCTGCTGGGAGACCCACGAGTGTTGGAGAGTAACGCCCAAGACGTACTCCAGGCGTATGACGCGATCCGGCGACCACGCGCCTGCCGCGTGCAGCGCACCTCCTGGGAGGCTGGCGAGCTCTATGAGTTTCGGGACCTTCAGGTCGAGGATCGAGAAGCCCTCCTGTCCACCACTCTGGCTAGTCGATTCGACTGGTTATGGAACCACGACATGCAGTCGGACCTTGCAGATGCACACACTCGGCTCGGGTGGGGCTGAAGCCGTTTGATCGCGTATATCAGTTGGCAGCGCCTTTACGGGTCACAGGCTCGGCAGCAGGATTGATGGAGACCGGCTCGCGACGCGGCAAACGGCCGTTGAGTACGGCGTACGCCACCAGCCCCATCAGCAGCCCCCAGAATGCTCCACCGATGCCGAACAACGTGATGTTGGCGGCGGCAGCCAAAAAGGTAATCAGCGAGGCTTCGCGGGATTTGGCGTCGGCCATGGCACTGGCCAGGCTGCCGCCGATGGTGCCGAGCAGGGCGAGCCCGGCCAGCGTCGTGATGAAGGCTGCCGGGAAGGCCATGAACACCGCCGCGAGGGTCACACCGAAGATCCCTACGAGGATGTAGAAGACGCCCGCGGCCATGCCGGCGATCCAGCGTTTGGAGGGTTCTTCATGGGCCTCCTTGCCGGTGCAGATGGCTGCTGTAATCGCCGCGATGTTGAACGCGTGAGAACCAAAGGGCGCCATGAGCAAGGAACCCAACCCGGTGAGGGTCACGATCGGATTGGCACTGGTGCTGAACCCATCGTTGCGCAGTACCAGCATGCCAGGCATGTACTGGCCGGTCAGGGTGATCAGAAACAGCGGCAGCGCGACACTGAGCAAAGCATTGAGCGAGAACTCAGGCTGGGTGAACACGGGTGCCGCGAGTTGCAGCCCCAGCCCCGACAAATCCAGGCGTCCCTGAATCAGCAGGAAGGCCAACCCCACTGCCAGAATGCCCACCACCGCGTAGCGCGCGGTAAAACGTTTGAGCAGGATGTAGGCACCAATCAGCAACCCGACCAGCATCGGGTCAATGCTCATGCCGCCAAAAGCCCCGATGCCAAACTGCAGCAGGATGCCGGCCAGCAGCCCTGCGGCCACACCCGACGGGATCAGTCGGATGACTTTTTCGAAGTAGCCGGACAAGCCCAATAGCACGAAGGCAGCGGCCGAGATCATGTACGCGCCCACCGCCTCGGCATAGGGCGTGGTGGCCAGGGCGACGACCAGGAATGCCGCGGCGGGTGTCGACCACGCAGTGATGATCGGCTCGCGAGAAACCCAACTGAGGACCAGCCCGGTAACGCCCACGCCAATCGACACGGACCACACCCACGAAGCTGTCAACTCAGGGCTCAGCCCAGCGACCTTGGCTGCCTGGAAGACCAGAATGAAGGTGCCGCCATAGTTGACGATGACCGAGATCAGACCGGCGACAATCGGATGAAGGAGATCGCCGAGGCGAATAGATGACTTGGTTGTTGAAGAAGGCATGGCTTTAATTTTGCTCCTTGCAAAGAGAGGTACTTGGCCTCGACTGGAAAGTGATTTATAACGCTGAACTGGCCTGTTTAGCCCCTACACTTTTGCGTACGCAACCAGACCACTTTTCTTTGCAGGCCAACTTATTTATCTAGGGCAGACCGCATGGCAAAAACCTTCGAGCTCGAAACGCTGAAGATGCGGCTCACCGACCCCGAGTTTCAGTTGCTGGATCTGCACCAGCGGATTCAGCGCGCCCTGCGTGCACTGATCCTCGACGGAGCCCTTGACGCAGGCCTGAAGCTGCCGGCAACCCGGGTTCTGGCCAAGACGCTCGGCGTTGCCCGCGACACGGTCGAGAACGCCTACGTGCAATTGCAGCGTGATGGCTTCATCGTGCGGCGCGAGGGTTCGGGCAGCTATGTATCCGAGACGGTTGGCACCGAATTACGCGGGGCGGCGCGTCGGCGCATGAAGTCGCAAGACACCCAACGCAGCGAGGTGGCGCCAGGACCGGGTTTGAGCCGGCGCGGTCGGATGATTTTCGACAGTGGTGGAGTTACCGATCAACAGGTGATCAAGGCCTTTGCCACGGGCCTGCCGGAAACCCGCACCTTCCCCACCGATGTCTGGGAGCGCCTGCAACGCCAGGTCATGAAGGACCACCGCGGCAATGTCCTGCTGCACGGAGACCCGCAAGGCGCCGAGCCTCTGCGCAAGGCCATAGCCACCTACTTGAACCTCGAACGCGGGGCCACATGCTCCCCCGATCAGATTCTGGTGTTGAGCAGCACTCGCCAGGCCCTGTTCCTGTGTGCGCAGTTGCTAGTGGACGCCGGCAAACCGATCCTGCTGGAAAACCCGGGCTACTACGGCGCCAGGAAGGCTTTTGAAACCGCCGAGACCAAGGTCGTGCCCATTGACGTCGATGCCCAGGGCATCCGCACGGACCTGCTGTACGCCGACCGTAGCGGCGCCAATTGCGTCTATGTCACGCCGTCTCATCAATACCCCACCGGCGCGACCTTGCCGCTGGAGCGTCGTCTTGAGCTGATCAACTGGGCAGCGGAGAAGGGCAAGTGGGTCATCGAAGATGACTACGACAGCGAGTTTCACTACGACGGGCAGCCTACTGCCTGCGTTCAGGGCCTGGACAAGTACCAGCGTACCCTCTACATCGGCACCTTCAGCAAGACCCTCTACCCTGGGTTGCGAATGGGCTACATGGTACTGCCCCACGAGTTGATCAACGCCTTCACCTACGCGCGCAGCATCATCGACGGCCACACGCCACAAATCCTGCAACTGACCCTGGCGCGTTTTATGGAGGACGGCCACTACAACGCCCATGTCCGGGCCATGCGCAAGCTGTATGCCGGGCGCCGTTCCATCATGCTCGATGCGATCGGCAAGCACCTGGACGGCATCGTTACCGCTTTGCGTCCTCCCGGCGGGCTACAAATTCCCTGCCTGCTGCACGATGGTTGGTCGGAGGAAAAGACCCTCCGCCAAGCTGCCAGCGCGGGCGTGCAACTGCCCGGCCTCAGTCGGCTGTACGCCGGCGAGGAGAAGAAACACGGTTGGCTATTGGGGTATTCGTCCTTGACCGCCTATGAAATCGAAGCAGCGATGCTGCGCCTGGCCAATGCGCTGAGTAAGTAATAGGCCTGCAAAGCCCCAGCTCTCTTGGCCCCCATAGCGAGTAAACATTTCAAAAAGGGCACCTGGGGCAACCTGCCGCTGGTGGATGTGAGTACCGGCGAGCTGACCGATATGTGTGAAATGCGGTTGTACGTAAAAACCTTGCTGGTCTCCCAACCGCTGGCCATTGTTGCTTGCTGAGCGTTCCGCTAGGACTGGTCGGGGTGGTTGGAGTACGTTTGCGTCATGCAGGTCGGTTCAAGTCTTGATGGCGCTCCACCTTATGCCCCGGCTTTGCCCAACTGAAAAAGACGTTCAAGATTTTCCCCCTACATGCTATCCATGGCTGTTTGTCGACAGGAGTCGAGCATGACCAAACTTCCCACCATCACCGCTGATCCTTTCCAATGGCTTGAAGACGTCGAAGGCGAGCAATCGATGCACTGGGTGCAAGCTCAGAACCTCAAGACCGAAGACCGACTCGCCCGCTCCGACAGCTTCCGGCAAATCAAAGCCGATGTGCTGGAGATGCTGGACTCGGACAGCAATATCCCCTACGTCGACAAGGTCGGTGCCCATTACTACAACTTCTGGATGGACGCCGCTCACCCGCGGGGCCTGTGGCGTCGCACCACGCTGGCGGAATACCGCAAGCCGCAGCCCGCCTGGGAAACGTTGCTGGACTTGGATGCGCTGAATGCAGCCGAAGGCGAAAACTGGGTATGGCACGGTGCTGACTATTTGCGCCCGGACTACCAGCGCTGCCTGCTGGCGTTGTCCCGCGGCGGCGCGGACGCGAGTGTCACCCGGGAGTTTGATCTGGCCACCAAAACTTGGGTCGAAGACGGCTTCCAGCTGCCCGAGTCCAAGGGTGGCCTGGGCTGGATCGACCGTGACAACGTCTATGTCTTCACCGATTTTGGCGAGGGCACGCTGACCCGCTCCGGTTACCCGCGCATCGTCAAACAGTGGCAGCGTGGTACGCCGATGAGTGCCGCCCGTATTGTCTACGAAGGCACGCTGGATGATATGTACATTGCGGCGATGCACGATGATACGCCGGGCTATGAGCGTGATTTCGTCAGCCGCACGCTGGCGTTCTACAACAACGAGCTATACCTGCGGGGCAGCGACAACCGGTTAAGCAAAATCGACGCGCCGAACTCGGCGGAAAAGTCGGTATACAAAGACTGGCTGCTGCTGGAACTGCGGGAGGACTGGACGCTTGATGAGGTGTTTGTGGCCGGTTCGTTGCTGGCGATCCGGTTCGATCGTTTCATGGCAGGGCAGCGGGATTTCGACGTGCTGTTCACCCCTACGGACAGTACCTCGCTGGCGGGTTTTTTCTGGACGCTGAATCACCTGGTGCTGAACGTACTCGATCACGTCAAGAACCGTCTCAGTGTGCTGACTCCCGGCGCGAACGGATGGCAGCACAGCCCGTTCACGGGGGCGCCGGGCATGGGGACAGTGGATGCCAGCGCAGTGGACAGCGACGACAGTGACGCCCTCTGGCTGGTGACCACCGACTATCTGACGCCGACCACCTTATCGCTGGCCGAGATCGGTCATCCGCCCGAGGTACTGAAAGCCCTGCCGGCATTTTTCGATTCCAGCCAGCATGTGATCGAGCAGCACTTCGCGGTCTCCAGGGATGGCACCCGTGTGCCGTATTTCCTGGTGCTCGGGAAAGACCTGCCGCGCAACGGCACCGCGCCGACCTTGCTCTATGGCTACGGCGGCTTTGAATACTCCCTGACCCCGTATTACTCCGGTAAGGCAGGCCGCGCCTGGCTCTCGAAGGGCGGGGTGTACGTGGTTGCCAACATTCGCGGTGGCGGTGAATACGGTCCTCGCTGGCACCAGGCGGCACTCAAGCAGAACCGTCCGCGCGCCTATGAAGATTTTGCCGCGGTGGCCCGCGACCTGATCGACCGTGGGATTACTTCGCCCCGACACCTGGGCGCGGAGGGTGGCAGCAACGGTGGCCTATTGGTCGGCAATATGCTGACCCAATACCCTGAACTGTTCGGTGCAATCGTCTCCCAGGTGCCCTTGCTCGACATGCAGCGTTACCACCTCTTGTTGGCCGGAGCGTCGTGGATGGGGGAGTACGGTAATCCGGACGAGCCTGAAGAGTGGGCGTACATCCAGACGTTTTCGCCGTACCACCTGTTCGATCCAGCGAAGGCCTACCCACCGGTGTTTTTCCTGACCTCGACCCGCGATGACCGCGTGCATCCGGCCCACGCTCGCAAGCTGGCGGCGAAGATGATCGAGGCCGGCAAGGACGTGACGTACTACGAAAACATCGAAGGTGGGCATGGCGGGGCGGCGGACAATGCACAGGCTGCGCACATGAGTGCGCTGGTCTACAGCTTTTTGTGGGAGAAGTTGAGCGTCAGCCGCGACTAACCGGCGCAGGCAGTTGCCAGGTTGGCGATCAACCATTCACTGAAGCACCGTGCCAGCGGGTTGTTTTCGCTGTCACGGTGGGTCAGCAAGGCCCAGTTGGGCCCACGAATGGTTGCCTCTACCAGCGGCTGCAATAGCCCGCTTTCCAGCGGCTGGCGACTCAATAACCGGCTGACCAGCGCAATCCCCAAGCCCGTACAGGCCGCATCCAGCAACAGCCCCGGGTCAGAGAAGTTCAGCCCCTGATCCTTCTGGCCCACATCAATCCCGGCCTCTACCGCCCAATGGCTCCAATCCATCTCCCGCTCGCCGTGGAGGGTGGTGCGTTGGTCCTTGGGCAGTGCCAACACGCGCGGATGGCACGCTGGGAAAAGGCGGTCGGCATGCAGCACCTTGAAGCTGCATTCGGCCTGGGAACTGATGTCGTCGCGCACGGCGAGGTCGATGGTCTGGCTGGCCATGTCCGGGACTTCGTCGGTGCTGAATATCCACAGGTCTACTTCAGGGTGCTGGCGGCGGAAATCTTCCAGGCGCGGCAACAGCCAGTGGCGGGCGAAGGTTGGCGTGGTGTTGAGCACCAGTTGATTGGGTTTGCGGTACTGCCCCAGGCGACGAACCCCCACGGCCAATTGCTGCAATAACGCCTGGGTGGTGCTGAGGAAATCGTGCCCGGCATCGGTCAGGCTGACGCTGCGCCCACTGCGGAAAAACAGCGGCTGTTCCAGGTACGCCTCAAGGCTGCGAATTTGCTGGCTGATTGCCGATTGGGTGAGGTGCAGTTCCTCGGCGGCCTTGTGGAAACTGCCCAACCGGGCGGCGGCTTCGAAGCCGCGAAGGGTGCCCAGGGGCGGCCAATGGTTAAGCATGCTGATAAGTTCCTCTAATCAGTTTTCCACAAAATCCATCGTTTGTTTGCCCGTTTTTACAGCCGTAGCATGCATGCCAAGACCTCGCAGACAGTTTTCATTGAACACAATGACTTAACTCAAAGGTATTTGTCATGCAGCAGAATGAAATTCAGGACAGTGGCTGGTGGATGCCGGCGGAGTGGGCCAGGCATGCGGCGACGTGGATGGTCTGGCCGCATAACCAGGCGCTTTGGGAGTCTGGCTGGGGCGTTACGTTGCCACTGGTGCAGGAAGACTTTGCCCGTGTTGCCAATACCATCGCGCGTTTTGAACCGGTGAAAATGATCGTTGACCCTTCGGCCGTCGCCGGCGCCCGGGCATTGTGCGGGCCGAACATTGACCTGATCGAGCTGGCAGTGAACGACAGCTGGTGTCGCGACTCCGGCCCGAGCTTTGTGTGCCACCCGCAACGGGGCCTCGCCGCTGTGAGCTGGCGCTTCAATGCGTGGGGCGGCAAGTCGGCCCATGACCTGGACGAAAGCCTGGCCCGCCGCGTGCTCAATCACATGGGTATGGAATGCTTCGGCACGCCATTGAGCAACGAAGGCGGCGCGATTCATGTGGACGGCGAGGGCACGTTGATTACCACCGAATCGGTGTTGCTCAATCCCAATCGTAACCCTGGGATGACCAAGGCCGAGATCGAGGCGATCTTCACGCGCTTGCTGGGCGTGAAAAAAACCATCTGGCTGCCAGGGGATCCCGACCATGTGACCGGCGACATGACCGACGGCCATGTGGATGGCGTGTGCGCCTTCGCCCGCCCGGGCGTGTTGCTGGTGGATGCCACCCACGACAAACACTCGGTGTACGCCGAGGTGGTTCGGGAAAATCGCCGTGCCCTGGAGTTGGCCACCGACGCCTGCGGCCGCCGCTTCGAGCTGATCGAACTGTATGAAGCCACCGACGCCGTAGACACCGAGGCCGAAGTGTTTTGTGCCTCTTACACCAACTTTTACATCGCCAATAACGCGATCATCATGCCGGCCTATGGCATTGACGCCGACCAAGTGGCCGCCGATGTATTGGCCCGGGCGTTTCCGGGGCGCGTGGTGGTGCCGGTACGGATCAATCACCTGGCCCACGGCGGCGGCGGGGTGCATTGCATCACCCAGCAGCAACCCGCCTGGCCGGTGAAGGGGTGATGTCATGTCCGTACTGACGATTGGTGTCACGCAAATGCCCTGCACCTGGGACCTGCCGAACAACCTGGATCTGGCCGAACAATTGGTGCGTGATGCGGCCAGCAAAGGCGCCCAAGTGATCCTGCTGCAGGAGCTGTTTGCCACGCCGTATTTTTGCATCGAGCAGCATCACAAACACCTGGCGCTGGCGCAGGAATACCGGCACAGCGCGGTGCTCAAACGCTTCGCCGCCCTGGCCCGGGAACTGGGCGTGGTGCTGCCCCTCAGTTGGTTCGAAAAGGCCGGCAATGCCTGTTTCAACTCACTGAGCGTGGCCGATGCGGATGGGCAGTTACTCGGGGTGTACCGCAAGACCCATATCCCCAACGCCATCGGTTATCAGGAGAAGGAATACTTCAGCCCCGGCGATACCGGATTTCGGGTATGGGACACGGCATTCGGGCGCATCGGCCTGGGCATCTGCTGGGATCAGTGGTTCCCCGAGACCGCGCGCTGCCTGGCGCTGATGGGCGCCGAAGTGTTGCTGTTTCCCACGGCCATCGGTTCTGAGCCGGGCTGCGCGGCCCTGGATTCCCGGGACCATTGGCAGATGACCATGCGTGGGCATGCGGCTGCCAACCTCGTGCCGGTAGTCGCCTCTAACCGTGTCGGCCGCGAGGTGGCGACTACCGACCCGACTTTGCAGATGGACTTCTACGGCTCGTCCTTCATCTGCAATCACAAGGGCAAGTTGCTCGCCGAAGCGGACCGCGACAGCACCGGTGTGCTGGTGCACCGCCTGGACCTGGCGGCGATGCGCGAGGACCGCCTGACCTGGGGCATCTACCGCGACCGTCGCCCGGAAATGTATGGCGGTTTGTTGAGTCTGGATGGTCACCACACCTACCGAGGGCTTTGAGATGAAGATCGCTTGCACGCTGTTGCTCTGCTGCCTGGCGCTGGCGCCGTCGCTGCACGCCGAAGAAAAGACCTTGAAGCTCTACAACTGGGCCGATTACTTCGCCGAGGACACGTTGTCGCGGTTTACCGCCGAAACCGGGATCCAGGTGATCTACGATGTGATGGACGGCAGCGAAACCCTGGAGGCCAAGCTGATGGCCGGCGGCAGCGGATATGACCTGATCTTCCCTGGCGACACCGTGGGCGAACGGCTCATGCGTGCTGGAAGCCTGCAACCGCTGGATCAGTCCAGGCTCACCGCCCTGAAGGATATCGAGCCCGGTTTGCAGAAGCTGCGTACGCACTACACCTACTCGAACACCGCCACCGTTCCTTACACCTGGGGCACCATCGGCCTGACCTACAACACCGAGCAAATCAAGCAGCGCCTGCCGGACGCGCCGGTCAACAGCCTCGACCTGTTGTTCAAGCCGGAGCTGGCCGCCAGGTTCGCCGACTGCGGGATTTCCCTGATCGACTCACCGGACGAAGTGCTGGCGGTAGCACTCAACTATTTGGGGCGTGACCCACGCAGTGCCAAGCCGGCAGACCTTGCTGCCGCCAGCGAGCTATTGCTCAAGCTGCGGCCCTACATTCGCAAATTCCAGTCGCAACCGGTGACCGACCTGGTGAACGGCAACCTGTGCCTGTCCCTCGGCTACAGCGGCGACATGACCCAGGCGCAACGGGCGGCGGATGCTGCCGGCAAAAAGGTTACGTTCGACTATCACATCCCCCGCGAAGGCACGACGGTGTGGATGGACACCATGGCGATCCCCGTCGATGCCCGGCATCCGGAGTACGCCTACGCGTTCATCAATTTCGTGATGCGCCCGGAGAACATGGCGGCGATCAGTAACTTCACCGGCTATCCCACCGCGAACGCCAAGGCGCGTCCTGATGTAGATCCGGCAATGCGCAACAACCCGCAGATCTATCCGGATGAAGCCACGTTCGAACGGTTGATCCCGGGTAAAGACATTCCCCAGGCGGACATGCGTGCGCGCATGCGGGTCTGGACCAAGTTTAAGACCGCTACCGTCAAATGATTCAACTTCCAGAGGCACTTATGGCAACACGTCGCGAATTCATCAAACAGGTATCGGTGTTAGCCGCCCTGGGCGCAGCCGCGTCCGTAGGGTTGGGCTCACGCTGGGCACAGGCCGCCAAAAAGGGGAGCTGGATCATGCCGGACGAAGGTGAAAAACATCAGCAAGCGTTCATCGCCTTTGGCGCGCAGGAGGCCATTCACGAAGACTTCACGCCGGATGTGCAAGAAGCCCTGGGCCGGATCGCCCGCGCCATCGCCCGTCACGAGCCGGTGACCGTGTTCTGCCGCGAGGATGAGCGGGCGCTGGCCGAAGAAAAATGCGGCACCCACAACACCACATTCGTGGTCACCGAGCTGGACGACATCTGGATGCGCGACACCGGCGCCAATTTTGTCGTCGATGGCCAGGGCGGGCTGGGCGCCGTGGATTTCAACTTCAACGGCTGGGGTAATAAACAACAGCACGCCGAGGATGCGCAGTTGGCCGCCCTAGTGGCTGGAGTCACCGAGGCCCAGCCGATTCGCAGCGAACTGGTGGGCGAGGGCGGCGCCATCGAGGTGGATGGCCACGGCACCGGGATCATGACCGAAAGCAGCTGGATCAATACCAACCGCAATCCGGGCTGGAGGAAGGCGGATGTCGAGGCCGAGCTGAAGACGCGCCTGGGCCTGCGCAAAATCATCTGGCTACCGGGCATCAAGGGCAAAGACATCACCGATGCCCACGTCGATTTTTATGCACGCTTCGTCAAACCAGGCGTGGTGATTGCCAACCTCGACACCGACCCCGGATCCTATGATCACAAGGTCACGCTGGCGCACCTCGACATCCTCAAGCAGGCCACCGATGCGGACGGACGGCCGCTGCAGGTGCACACCGTGTCGCCGCCGCTTAATCCACGCAAAAGCCGGTTCAGCCGGAACAATCCGGATTTCGCACCGGGTTATATCAACTACTTCGTCATCAATGGGGCGGTGATTGGACCCGAGTTCGGCGACAAGGTGGCCGACGCAAAAGCCCTAGCGCTACTGTCCAGGCTCTACCCGGAGCGCGAGGTGGTGCAGCTCAATATCGATGCAATCGCGGCGGGTGGTGGTGGGATTCATTGTGTGACCAGTCACCAGCCGATGGTTTAGGCGGGGGCGTCCAATGCCAGCTTCAGATGACGGTACGCCTCGACCAACTGGGCCTGGGTAAAGCCCAGGTTCCTGCCGCTGGGATTGGGCAGAACCCAAACAGCCGCATGCCCCAGGGTGTGCGGTTGAAGCCCCCAGGCAATCTGCTTCTGCCCGCTCAACGCGCTATAGGCTGCCTTTCCCAGAAACGCCACATACCGTGGCGCATAACGGGTGATCTTGCGTTCAAAACTCGCCGCCGCTGCCTTGAATTCATCCGCTGACAACTGATCCGCCCGGGCCGTAGGCCGCTCCACCACCGTGGTCAGCCCGCACTGGTACTGCAGAATCGTGCGGTCGTTTTCCGGCTGCACTTCATGGGGCGTAAACCCGGCCAGGTGTAGCGTGCGCCAGAACCGGTTGCTCCTGCCCATGAAGTGACGCCCGGTGGCGGCGGCCTTCAGTCCCGGGTTTATTCCGCAGAAAATCACGGCCAGGTCTTTGGTCAGAATGTCGTCGAGTGTTTCGTTCATGCTGAGTCTCAGGCAAGGGTCTTTCACGACGTTTGGAATAACACAGGGGGCGGTCTGGCGTATGGCGTTAGTCGGGATGGATACCCTGTGAACCTGTTCAGGCTATCTTTTACAGCGGCTAAATCGGCTTTCCTGCCGATTTACCCGCTCCACCGTGCCTACTTGCGGCCATCGTGGTTAACGGGGCCATCAGATCAAAATCAAAAGCAGATCAAGAGCAGAGCTGCTTTATGTGGG
>NZ_JAXCIS010000058.1:0-47288 GCF_034044025.1 Pseudomonas sp. SED1 | reverse complement strand
AGCAACAGCAAAATCAGAAGCGGGCACGGTCCAAATGTGGGAGCGGGCTTGCTCGCGAAGGTCGTTAACGATGATGCGGGCATTCTGGATGAACGCGGCGTTCTCAGGTTTTTCGCGAGCAAGCTCGCTCCTACAGAAAAGCGGCTCTGCTTTCGCTCTGGATCTTGCCTCTGCTTCTAACACTCAAGCCGGCCGGTAGGCCGCTGTGCCCTTGCTTTTGATCTGCTTGTGATCTTGATCTGCGGGCCCCGTCAACCACGATGGCCGCAAGCAGGCACGGTGGAGCGGCTAAATCGGCAGGGAAGCCGATTTAGCCGCGCCGGGCCATGGATGGCCCGTCGCGGCGGCCCGCGGAATCGGGCCGGAGTGCGGGCATGCCGAGCCTAAGCGAGGCACCGAGTGGTGGGGCAGAGACCTTTTGGTTACTTTTGGGGCGTTTGCCAAAAGTGACCCGCTGTAAGAGCGGAACCATAGGCGGCCGTTACCTAAATAACGGATATGTACCCAATCACCCCTCAAACCGCCCGCAACGCCAAAATCGCCAAATACAGCAGCACCACACCGCAAGCACCATAGCTAACCCTTTGCCACGTAGGCGAAGCATTCCGCCGCAGCAGGTTGACCAACGCCGCAATCAAAAAGCACGAAAGCACCGAAGCCAACATGAATCCCGCAAAAAACATCAACGTCTGCCCATGGCTCGGCGTCGCCCCAACTATCCCCGACAGCGCGCTGCCCAAGGCCCCCCAATAGACAATGTTCTTCGGGTTGGCCAGAGAAATCGCCGCACCCACCATCAGCGCATTCTGCCCGGACCTGGCCGGCGCACTTTCGGCTGCCGGCAGGCGCCAGGCATCCATCAGGCTGCGCACCCCGAGCCACGCCAGATAGAACCCGCACACCGCCGTCAGCGGTACCCGCACCGACTCATGCTGGATCAACAACGCCATGCCCGTCAGCCCAACCACCGCCCACACAGCATCACCCACCAGCGAGCCAATCTGCACCAACAACGCAGGCGTAAACCCGTGCAACAACCCACGGCGCAGGGTTTCCGCCAGCACCGCCCCCGGCGACAGGCAAAACACAAACCCAAACACCAGCGCCGAAAAAAAGATCGTCAACATGCGCAATACCCATGTAGGAGCGAGCTTGCTCGCGAAGAAATCACAGACACCGCAGAGCACCAGGCTTCCCACGTCATCGTTAACGACTTTCGCAAGCAAGCCAGCTCCTACAGTGAATGCCGGCATTTTAGGGAAGGGTGCGGAAGTCGTCTTGAACCAGATTGCGCTTTTCAGCCCTTGAGCACGCGTTGATAGCGCCCCGGCGTAATGCCGTAGGCCGCACGAAAATGCCGGTTCAGATGGCTCTGGTCAGCAAATCCCAGGGCGTGGGCCACCTGCGATGCAGCAATGCCTGAGCGCAACAGCCCCTTGGCGCGCCGGGTGCGCAGTTGCATCGCCCACTGGCGCGGACTCAGCCCGGTTTCTTTCTGAAAAGCCCGCAGCAGATGGAATTTCGACAGGCCCAACTCGTCACCAAGGGTATCGAGTGCCACGGCCTGATGCAGGTTTTCAGCCAGCAATTCCTGGGCCTTGATCACCACCCCGCGACCCACCGTTGTGCTGCCAGGCAACCGCACGCCGCTGCAACTGACCACCTCGCCAAGCAGCACCACCAAGGCGTCCTCACTTAGCTCTCTGGTCAGCGGATCGGCACTCAACGAATCCTCAATCGCACCGGCGAGTTTCATCGCCAGTTCTGGCTGGAAGCACAGCGAACGGTCAAACTCCAGATGCGCCAGGCCCAGGTCAGCCGCCAATTGGTCAGCAGTCGCATACAGGCTGACAAACCGCCACGGCTGCCCCTCGGCCGCGCCGCCACCCTGAATCTGCCCTGGGTTGTACAAGGTGATGCTGCCGGGGCCGGCCTCGAACGTGCGGCGGTCCAGCCACACCTGTTCCTCGCCGAGCAGGTTGACGCCGATCACGCATTCATCATGGCTGTGGCGGGCAAACGTCAGGCCGGTGCACGAGGTGCTGCTGACTTCGTAGTTGCCCAGCCAGGCGTGCTGCATGGAACTCATTGAGGTGGCTCGCAGGGACGTTTGCCCGCGAGCATACGCCGGAAAAGGCCTTCAGATCGACCGTTGATTGACCCGTTTCGACAGCGCCTCGCTACTCTCCTTGCGCTCCGAATAACGGTCCACCAGGTCCGGGTGATCACGCAGCAGCAGGGTGAACTTCACCAGCTCTTCCATCACATCCACCACGCGGTCGTAGAGTGCCGACGGCTTCATGCGGTCCTGATCGTCGAACTCCATAAAAGCCTTGGGCACCGACGATTGATTGGGGATGGTGAACATGCGCATCCAGCGCCCCAGCACCCGCAGTTGGTTCACGGTGTTGAAGGACTGCGAGCCGCCGCAGACCTGCATCACTGCCAGGGTTTTGCCCTGGGTTGGGCGCACTGCGCCGAGTGCCAGTGGCACCCAGTCGAGTTGCGCCTTGAACACCGCCGACATCGAGCCGTGACGCTCCGGCGAACACCAGACCTGGCCTTCAGACCACTGCATCAGTTCCAGCAGTTCCTGGACCTTGGGGTGGTCGTTGGGAGCGTCGTCCGGCAGCGGCAAACCCGATGGATTGAAGATGCGCGTCTCGGCGCCAAAGTGCCGCAACAGTCGCGCCGCTTCTTCCACCAGCAGGCGGCTGAACGAGCGCGGGCGAGTGGAACCATAGAGCAGCAGGATGCGTGGCGGTCGTTCAAATTGTTGAGGCGTGGACAGGTTTTGATGCAGGTTGGGCAGGGTGCTCATCAGGCTCTCCGGTTACAGCGCGGCGATGCGATCAAGCTCGGCCTTGAGTTCGACGGGGTTCAGGCTGGCGAACGGGATCGCGAAAAAAGCCTGGCAGCGCCGTTCAATGATTTCCAGGGTGGCGCGGAACGCGGCGTCGACCTGGGCTTCATCGCCTTGAACATCAGACGGGTCTTCCAACCCCCAATGCGCCTTGATGGCCGGGCCGAAATACACCGGGCAGGCCTCCCCGGCGGCCTTGTCGCACACGGTGATGACGAAGTCCGGCGGGCTGCCTTCAAAGGCATCGTTGCCCTTGCTGTACAAACCTTCGGTGCTGATACCAGCGGCCTTCAGCGTGGTCAGGCTGCGCGGCAGCACCTGGCCCTTGGGGAAACTCCCGGAGCTGATGGCCTGGAAACCGCCCGGCGCCAGATGGTTGAACAAGGCTTCCGAGAGAATGCTTCGGCAGCTGTTGGCGGTGCACATGAACAGGACTTTCATCAAACGGACTCCGTCAGAAACTCAGGCGCAGGGCGAGGGCGGCGAGGGTGATCAACAGCACCGGCAAGGTCAGCACAATCCCGACCTTGAAGTAGTAACCCCAAGTGATGGTGATGCCTTTGCGCGCCAGGATATGTAGCCAAAGCAGGGTGGCCAGGCTACCGATGGGGGTGATTTTCGGGCCGAGGTCGCTGCCGATCACGTTGGCGTAGATCATCGCGTCCTTGACCACGCCCACGGCATGGCTGGCCTCGATGGAGAGCGCGCCGATCAGCACGGTTGGCAGGTTGTTCATCGCTGAAGACAGCAGCGCGGTGAGCACGCCGGTGCCCAATGCCGCGCCCCATACGCCGTAGCCGGCGAAGGTGTCGAGCCAGGTCGCGAGGTAGTCGGTCAGCCCGGCGTTACGCAGGCCGTAGACCACCAGGTACATGCCCAGGGAGAAAATCACGATCTGCCAGGGCGCTTCCTTCAGCACCTTGCGAGTGGAGATTTTGTGGCCCTTGGCGGCGATTACCAGCAGTAGGGTGGCGCAGGCGGCGGAAATCGCACTGATGGGAATGCCCAGCGGTTCCAGGGCAAAACAGCCCACCAGCAGAATGCCCAGTACCCACCAGCCGGCGCGGAAGGTGGCGCGGTCGTGGATCGCACTGGCGGGATCGTCGAGGTCGGCCGGGTCGTAGGTTTGCGGAATATCGCGGCGGAAAAACCACAGCAATACGGCGAGGGTCGCGGCGACGCTCACCAGGTTCACCGGCACCATCACGGCAGCGTATTCGTTGAAGCCGATCTTGAAGTAGTCGGCCGAGACGATGTTCACCAGGTTGGAGACCACCAGCGGCAGGCTCGCGGTGTCGGCGATAAACCCGGCGCCCATGACGAACGCCAGGGTCGCCGCCGGAGAGAAGCGCAGCGCCAACAGCATCGACATCACGATGGGCGTGAGGATCAGTGCCGCGCCGTCGTTGGCGAACAAGGCCGACACCAGCGCACCCAGCAGTACCATATACGCGAACAACCGCCGACCGCGTCCACGGCCCCAGCGCGCTACATGCAAGGCAGCCCAGGCAAAAAAGCCTGCTTCATCCAGCAACAGGCTGATGACAATCAGCGCGACGAACGTCCCGGTGGCGTTCCAGATGATGTGCCACACCACGGGGATGTCCGCCAGGCTGATAACGCCAAGGGCCAGGGCCAGGATCGCGCCCATTGTGGCGCTCCAGCCTACGCCCAGGCCCTTGGGCTGCCAGATGACCAGGATGATGGTGAACAGGAAGATAGCAACGGCTACAAGCATGAAAAGCTCTCCGCAGGATCAGCAGCAGGCGCTGGCCCGTTGTGGTCGGTCGCCCATGGTGTCCAGACGCTGGGCGTCTGTGTTTAACCAGGCTTGGTTGGCTTGCAGAGTGGTGTCGAGCACCGCCGTTACCCATGCCGGCAAGGCCGGGTTGAGGCGGTAATAAATCCACTGGCCCTGGCGACGGTCCAGCAATAACCCGCAACTGCGCAGTTGCGCCAGGTGGCGGGAGATTTTCGGCTGGCTGTCGTCCAGAGCATGGATCAACTCGCACACGCAAAGTTCGCCTTCACGCAGGATCAATAACGTCAGCCGTGCGCGAGTGGCGTCGGCCAGGCATTTGAAGACGGTGGGTGGGGAGAAAAGATCTGACATGGTCAGCGGCCTGATACATATGGAAATACGAATATACGTATTTCCATATGTATTGGTCAAATCCTGTTTCGATTGACCTGCGTCAACGGCCTGGCAATCGACGACAAGTGGTTGAAATTAAACTGAAACACAAATGTCCTAAAGTGCCTGCCCATTGGTGATGAAGGAAGAAAACGTGTGACCCGTGCCACTCGCAACCTGCGCAAGACCCTCGATTCCGTCGCGGACAATAACGAAACCGCGGCCTTTGACCTGATGCGCGCCGTCGAAAAGCTCAGCGATGAAGTGCTGCGCCAGCGCCTGCTCAATACCATCCACCGGCTCAACCAGGACGCCCACGAACTGCGCGAAGCCCGGGACGCGGTGGAGCGGGTGTCGGTCAAACTGGCTTGAGCACGATCGTTCAAGACAATCCCTGATACCGCTGGCATGCTTGTCGACTGACTGTCGATGAGCCTGTTGTGTATGCCTAACGCTCTGCCTCTGAACGCCTTTTCCCGTGGCGCGATTGCGATCATTCCATTGTCCCTGGCCTGCGCGCCCTGGGGGCTGCTGGCCGGTTCCACTGCAATCGATGCCCAATTCACGCCGCTGGAAGCCCAAGGGCTGTCGACTATCGTGTTTGCCGGTGCTGCACAGCTGGTGGCCATCGGCATGGTCAAGAGCGGCGCCAGTCTGATTTCGATCCTGCTGACCACCTTGCTGCTGACCTCCCAGCATTTGCTCTACGGCATGCACATGCGTCCCACGCTGTCGCCGCTCAAACCACGGTGGCGCATGAGCCTGGGCTTTTTGCTGACCGACGAGTTCTTCGCCCTGGTCAGCCAATATGACCGCCAGACCTTCAACCGCTGGTACGCCCTGGGTGTCGGCCTGACGTTCTATATCATTTGGAATCTGTTCACTTTCGCCGGCATCGTGCTCGGCAAAAGCATTCCCGGGCTCGACCAGTTGGGCCTGGAATTCTCGATTGCCGCGACCTTTATCGCCCTGATCACCCCCGTAGTGCGCGACGTGCCAACCATCGTCTGTGTCGCCGTGTCGTTGCTGTGCTCGGTGTGGCTGAGCTACCTGCATTGGGAATCGGCGGTGGTGGTCTCCGGTGTATTGGGAATGAGCGCGGGGTTTGCCTGCAAGCGCCTGGGAGTAGGGCAGCGATGATCTTCGTGATGATTTTTGGCATGGGTTTGATCGTGTTTCTCAACCGCTACCTGTTCATCGAGCCGCGCCTCCCGGTGCGCCTCAATCGCGGGGCGCGGGAGTTTCTCGGGTTTGCGGTACCGGGGATGCTCACCGCCATCTGCGGCCCGATCATTTTCCTGGCCGACCATAAGCTCAACCTCAGCGTGAGCAATCCTTACCTGCTGGCCGGGGTGTGCGCCGTGGCGTTGATGTTCTGGACCCGCAGCGTGCTGATCACCGTGTTGCTGAGCATGGCGCTGTTCTATCTGTTCCGCTGGCTGCTCTGAACAGCAAACTCCTGCTACGGGGGGGCGCAAAACCAAGGCAAAAAAAAGCCCGCGGGAGGGCGGGCTAGAAGGGAGACTTCTTAAAAATGAGCCTGCCGACTATAGGCGGCCAAGTCTCCCTTCACAGTGAAACAAAGTTCACTCTCCGGACAGTTTGGCGACAGCTTTCCCTCCCCGGATGGGGAAACAGGGGGCGGTTCGTCGTGTGTTCAGGAGCGCAGCCCGAGCGGGCTGCGATTTTGCATCAGCTTTTTGCGTTGAGTTTGCGCAGTTCGTCGTAAGTCGCCGATTGCACAAACCAGAAGCCGGAAATGATGCACCAAATCAATGTGCCGCCAATCAGGGCGCCAAGGCCTGCCAGAAAGCTCTGGCTGAACATCACGACCAGACCTGTAAGCCACAGGAAAGCCAGCGCGATGTAGAGAACGGTGTTGTTGACGCCGATAACGAAATCTTTCATGAGGCTTCCTTTCTAGGTAGTGTCCCGTGGGCCTCATCAGTGAGGCCCAACGGTGCAATCATAATGCCATGACTGCCTTTCACGCCACCTCGGGTGCAGGTCCTGCAGGTTTCTGCTTGTTGGCCTTCGCCTCCGCCGCCAGGCATTCCAGGGCAAATTGCTCGGTGTAGGTCATCTGGATCGGGGTGCTTTCGCCTTTGACGGTGCGCTCGCCATCCAGGATGTAGCGGATGCGCTTGTCGGTCACGCCGATGCGTTTGGCGATCCACGAAGGCGTTTGGCCGATGCGGCTGATCAGCTTGTCGGCGTAGTCGGTGGAGGGGTTGTAGCGCTCGGCGTTCGGTGTCATGGGGGTTCCGGGTAAAAGCGGGTTCGTAAGTACGCGGCAGGGTGACGCAATTATCATTCGGTGTCGCCTGCTAATGGTACAGTCGCGTTTTTTCCAAGGAAGCTTCGGTATGCGGATGGTGGTAATTGGCGCTTTGGTACTGGCATCGCTGGCCGGTTGCGCGGGCTCGAAGATGAAAGAGGCGCGTACCGGTACGCCCTATAAAACCCTGGCCTCGGACAAGGCCCCGCTGGTGGTTGCCCAATGTATCCAGTTCGGTTGGCAGGACGAAGCGGTGTTCGGCGTGGATGCCGGTGGCTTCATGGAACCTGCGCAGGCCGGTGGCTTCACCATCTACACCACGGCAGGCGATTACTTTGTCGACGTGCGCAGCGCGGGCGCGGGTGCCAGCGTGAATTATTACGCGGCCCAGGATGACTATCCGGCCAAGCGGCGCCTCGCCGCACTGGCGACTTGTCTGTAATCCGTTGCGTTAGAAAAGTTCAGAAATGCCCTGCGGACAGCCTCGCGGGCATTGTTTTAGTATTTTCCTGCTCGCCCGGCGTGACGGCTCTTTACCGGTACAGGGACGTCGAGGCCGGAACGTCGTGCGGGCAACTCTTTTCTAGCGTGGCATATACCCCAGGTGCCAGCGCCGGGGAATCTTCAGCGACACCAGCCCCAACAGCGCCGCCAGCAACCCGCTGACCAACAGCGCACGAATCCCCATCTGGTGTTCCAGCAATGCACCGATCACCGCACCGGCAAACATCCCGGCCCAGGGGATCAGTTGCACGCGCCAGCCATTGCGGCGTTCACCCAGCATCCAGCGGCCCAGCCCGCGACCAAATCGCGACAGCGCCCCCGTGACATAAGTAAGCCCCACCGGTAATCCGTTCACCTCTTCGACGGCAGCATTCAGCATGCCCATGGCGATGATCGCCGCCAGCAATGACGGCAGTTGATCGTCGAACGGCCAGGCCGCGGCACCGCACAGCAGCGTGGCGATGCACAGCAACAAAGGCAGCGCATGGCGCCGGCTGATACGGCTGACCATCACGCCCAGCGCGTTACCGGCGATGAACGTTGCCACCAGCAACGTCAGGCGCGCGGTGAGGCCCAGGTCGCCTTCGCTGATCGCCACGGCGAGGCGCGTGGTATTGCCGCTCATGAACGAGACAAAATCGCCGCTGGCCATGAAGCCGATGGCGTCAGTCATGCCCGCCAGCACGGAAAGGCTGGCCACCAGCATCAGCCCCACACGCCCGCGCCATTTGTGGCGATGCAACAAGGCGGCGTTGGTGTAGGGCTTCAAGGATGAAGGCAGCATGGGGCCGTGTTCCTCGGTGAGATTATCCGGCCACTACCGTAGGACGCTTTGCGTTCGGCTGCAATGACTTGGGGCACTCACAGGCGTTCTGCCAGTTGTTCCAGAAACATCGCCAGCCCCACTTCCTCGGCTTTCAGGCCTTTGCGCACCCGGGGCTTGGGCAGCTTTGCCAGTTCGCCCAGGCTGAAATGCTCCAGCACGGCCGGGTGGATATAGCACTTGCGGCACACCGCCGGGGTGTTGCCCAGTTGCTTGGCGACGTTCTTGACCATCTCCACCACATGCTTCTTGGCGTCGGATTCCGGCTGCCATTCAAGCTCGCGCAATACCGCCAACGCCAGGGCCGTGCCGGCCCATGTACGGTAATCCTTGGCGGTAAAATCCGCGCCGGTGAGGCTGTGCAGGTAGGCATTCACGTCGGTGGAACTGACCGTATGGCGCTCACCGTTCTCGTCCAGGTACTGGAACAGGTTCTGCCCCGGCAATTCCAGGCAACGTTTGATCACCGTGGCCAGGCGCCGGTCCTTGACGGTGATCTGGTGCTCGATGCCGCTCTTGCCGCGAAACTGGAACAGGATCTCGCTGCCCTTGATGTCTACATGGCGGGTGCGCAGGGTGGTCAGGCCGTAGGAGCGATTGTCCCGAGCGTACTGAGTGTTGCCGACGCGGATCAGCGTGGCGTCGAGCAGCATCACCACCGTGGCCAGGACCTTCTCCCGATTGAACCCGGGCGCCGCGATCTGCGCTTCCAACTGCTTGCGCAGCTTGGGCAACGCGCTGCCGAACTGTTGCAGCCGGGAATACTTGTCGGTGTCACGCACCTCACGCCAGCGTTGGTGATAACGGTACTGCTTGCGTCCCCGGGCATCACGGCCGGTGGCTTGCAGATGGCCGCGCGGGTCGGCGCAGATCCACACATCGGTATACGCCGGCGGCACTGCGAGGGCGTTGATGCGCTTGATTTCGTCGGCATCGGTTATGCGTGTGCCGTCGGCCTTGAAGTACTGGAATTTACCCCGCAGCTTTTTCCGGGAGATCCCGGGCTGGGTATCGTCGACGTAATGCAGGTCGCGGGGCAGGTCGGCAAGCAACGCAGGATCGGGCATGGCGCAAATTCCTTGGCAGGTATTTCTGATTGACCGCAGGGTTTTGCGGTCGTGCCAATGGATTCAGGCCAGTACCGCCACCGCCTTGATTTGCGCCCACAACGTCTGGCCGGGATGCAGTTGCAACTGGTCCCGTGAGTAACGGGTGATGCGCGCCAGCAGCGGCGTGCCGGCCGCATCCAGGCTCACCAGCACATGGGCTGCGTTGTCCGCGGGAATCTCCTGGGTCACCGTCACCGGCAGGCGATTGAGGATGCTGCTGTGTTCCTCGGCCTGCAGGCTGAGGCTGACGTCTCGCGCCTGGATCTTGAAACGCAACGGTTTGCCCAACGCCAGCGGTGCATGGGCCACGCGCATCTGCAATTGGCTCGCGGGCAGTTGCAGGGTCAGCAACTGGTAGTGGGCGTCGTAGGCGCAGACCGTTCCGTTGATCACCACGCCGGCGTCGTCGCCCAAGGCCATGGGCAGGTCCAGCCGGGCCAGGGTTTCGCCGATGGGGCCGCTGGCCAGGGCCTTGCCGTCGCTGAGCAACACGATGTGATCTGCCAGGCGCGCCACTTCGTCCTGGGCATGGCTGACGTACAGCACGGGGATCTCCAACTCGTCATGCAGGCGTTCGAGGTACGGCAGGATTTCGCTTTTGCGTTTGTTGTCCAGCGCCGCCAGCGGTTCGTCCATCAGCAACAGGCTCGGGCTGGTGAGCAGGGCACGGGCGATGCCGACGCGCTGGCGTTCACCGCCGGAAAGGTGCTGCGGATTGCGGTCCAGCAAGTGGCCGATGCCCAGCAGCTCGGTGGCCTGGTCCAGCTCCACGCGGCGCCGTTGGCGCGGGATGCGCTTGAGGCCGAATTCCAGGTTGGCCAGCACCGACAAATGCGGGAACAGGCTGGCTTCTTGAAACACATAGCCCAGGGCACGCTTGTAGGGTGGCACGAACAGCCCTTTGCGGCTGTCTTGCCAGACTTCGTCGTTGATCTGCACGAAGCCCTCTTCGGCCCTTTCCAGCCCAGCGATGCAGCGCAGGCAGGTGGTCTTGCCGGAGCCGGAATGACCGTACAGCGCCGTCACTCCGCGACCGGGCAGTTGCAGGTTAACGTCCAGGGCAAACCCGGAATACTTCAGTTGCAGGCGCACCTCGATCATCGACATCAGCTCCAGCCCGCTTTGGTTTTACGGCTGGAGTAGAGCGCCAGCAATACCAGGAAAGAAAACACCACCATCGAGCCAGCCAGCCAGTGGGCCTGGGCGTATTCCATGGCTTCGACGTGATCGTAGATCTGCACCGAGACCACCCGGGTCTTGTCTGGAATATTGCCGCCGATCATCAGCACCACGCCGAACTCGCCGACGGTGTGGGCAAAGCCGAGAATCGATGCCGTGATAAACCCCGGGCGCGCCAGGGGCAGGATCACCGTGAAAAATGTATCCCAGGGATTAGCCCGTAAGGTAGCGGCCACTTCCAGCGGTCGAGTGCCGATGGCGGAGAAGGCGTTTTGCAACGGCTGCACCACAAACGGCATGGAATAGATCACCGAACCAATCACCAGCCCGGCGAAGCTGAAGGTCAGTGTGCCCAGGCCCAGCCATTGGGTGAACTGGCCGAAGTAGCCATTGGGGCCCATGGTCAACAGCAGGTAGAAGCCGATCACCGTGGGTGGTAACACCAACGGCAAGGCCACCACCGCACCGATGGGGCCGCGCCACCACGAACGGGTGCGCGACAGCCACAGGGCGATCGGAGTGCCGATGATCAGCAGGATCACCGTGGTCAGAGACGCCAGCTTCACGGTCAACCAGATCGCGGAAAAATCGGCACTCGACAGCGGCATTTACAGTTCGTACCCGTAAGACTTGATCACCGCGGCGGCTTTCGGACCTTTGAGGTATTCAACCAGGGCCTTGGCGGCGGCGCTGTCCTTGCCCTTGTTGAGGATTACCGCGTCTTGCTTGATCGGGTCATGCATCGACGACGGCACGATCCAGGCCGAACCGCTGGTGACCTTGCCGTCCTTGTAGATCTGCGACAGCGCTACAAAGCCCAGCTCAGCGTTGCCGGTGGACACGAACTGATAGGCCTGGGTGATGTTCTGGCCTTCTACGATCTTGTCCTTGACCTTCTCGGCCAGGCCTTCCTTCGCCAGCACTTGGGTGGCAGCCAGGCCATAAGGCGCGGCTTTCGGGTTGGCGATGGACAGGTGCTTGAATTCATTTTTCTTCAACACTTCGCCCTTGGCATCCACGTAGCCTTCCTTGGCGGACCACAGCGCCAGGGTGCCTACCGCGTAGGTGAAGCGCGAGCCCTTGACGGTGTCGCCTTCGGCTTCGAGTTTCTGCGGGGTGGTGTCGTCGGCGCTGAGGAACACTTCAAACGGCGCGCCGTTCTTGATCTGGGTGTAGAACTGGCCGGTGGCACCGTAGGCGGCGACCAGCTTGTGGCCGGTGTCTTTTTCAAAGTCAGCGGCAATCGCCTGGATGGGGGCGGTGAAGTTGGCCGCCACCGCCACCTGGACTTCATCGGCATTCGCCGAGGAGAAGGCAAACGCGGCGATCAGGGTAGCGAGGGCCGTGGGGGCCAGGCGTGAGGCGCGAATCATCATCAAGAAGCTCCTTGGGGGATTACCGACTTTGCGGCTTTTTACAGGCAGAAGGGCGTACCGCTATGTATGGGAATATATAGCGGTTGGCCACTGCCGGTACAGCGCAAAGTTGTCCCGGGAGTTCAGGTTCAGCGTCGGCCGAGTTTTTCCAGGGTCTGCGCGGCCAGCTCCAGCGTCAGGTCATAGGTGGAGATGTCCTTGCCAAGGCGCAGCGCCTGGCCCGACCACAAGTTACTGAAGCCGGCTTCATCCTTGGCTTTCAGTGGCATCAATGCACCGCCAGACAACGGAAACGCAGGCGCCGCCGGGTTGATCGCGCCCAATTCACGCATCACCCGGTTGATGATGCCGCGTGCCGGGCGCCCGGTGAACAGGTTGGTCAATGCGGTTTCACTGGCCTGGGCATTGCGCAAGGCGTGGTGGTGTGACTTCGACACGGTGGCCTCGGGGGTAAACAGGTACGCCGTGCCGATCTGCACCGCCGACGCGCCGAGGGCGAAGGCCGCGACGATGCCCCGCGCATCCCCGATGCCGCCGGCTGCGATCACCGGCACCTTTACGGCGTCGACGATCTGCGGCACCAGCGCCATGGTGCCAATTTGGCTATTCAAATCGTCGCTGAGGAACATCCCGCGATGGCCGCCGGCTTCCGAACCCATGGCGATGATTGCGTCGCAGCCGTGCTGTTCCAGCCAGATGGCCTCTTCCACGGTGGTGGCCGACGACAGTATTTTCGCCCCGGTGGCCTTGACCCGGTCCAGCAGGGATTTTTCCGGCAGGCCGAAGTGAAAACTCACGACTTCCGGACGGAATTCTTCCACCACTTTGCAGGCGGCGTCGTTGAACGGTGCACGGTTGGAGACGGGCGTCGGTGCATCAAAGTCGGCGCCCAGTTCGTGGTAGTAGGTTTCCAGCAGGTTCTTCCACTGAAGGTCGCGATCAGCGTCTGGCGCCGGCGGCTGATGGCAGAAGAAATTCACGTTCAGCGGCCGCGAGCTGGCCTGGCGAATGGTGGTGAGTGCTTCGCGTAACTGCTCGATGCTCAGGGTTGCCGCCGGCATCGAACCGAGGGCGCCGGCCTGGTTGGCGGCAATCACCATGGCGGTACTCGTGGCATTCGCCATGGGCGCCTGGATGATCGGCAACTCAATGCCCAGCAGGTCAAGAATTCGGGTGTCTGGCCAGGTGCTCATGGGACGCTTCTCCAACGGTGGGATGCTGTGCCGTCGTTTTAGCAGGGCCATGCAGCACCAGGCCAGTCTGTTTTATTCACTGGACGAATCCAGTGTTTCATGGGCGGGCATCAGTCGATGGCGTGGCCCAGTACTGCATGAATCCGCTGGGCAATATGTGCGGCGTGGGTTTCCAGGGCGAAGTGGCCGGTGTCGAGCAATTCCACCACGGCGTTGGCGTTATCGCCTTTATAGGCATGGGCGCCCGGCGGGATAAAGAACGGATCGTTCTGGCCCCAGATCACCAGCGCCGGCACTTGCGTGGCCTTGAAAAACGCCTGGAACGCCGGGTACAGCGTCAGGTTGTTGCGGTAGTCGAGGAACAGGTCCAACTGGATTTCGTCATTGCCGGGACGCTGCATCAGGAGCACGTCGAGCATGTAGGACTCAGGCGCAACCAGTTCGGGCTGCGGGACGCCGTGCAGGTACTGATAGCGCGTGCCTTCCAGGCTGATGACCGCGTTGCGAATCACCTCGCGATTGGCTTGGCTTGGTTCGGCCCAATAGGCCCGGATCGGATCCCAGGCGTCACCCAAACCTTCCAGGTAGGCATTGCCGTTTTGCGATATCAACGCGCTGACCCGTTCCGGGTGTGCCACCGCCAGGCGCAGGCCCACCGGCGCGCCGTAGTCGAACACATAGAGGGCATAGCGGCTGAGCTGCAGGGCGTCGGCGAAATGGCCGACGGTAATCGCCAGGTTGTCGAAGCTGTAGTGGTAATGACGTTCGGCAGGCACTTCGGTGAAGCCGAAGCCCGGCAGGTCGGGGGCGATGACCCGGTAGCGGGTGGCGAGCAATGGGATCAAATCGCGGTACATATGGGACGAGCTGGGAAACCCGTGCAGCAGCAACAGCACGGGCGCAGACGGGTCGCCAGCTTCGCGGTAGAACACGCGCACGCCATCGGCATCGAGGTGCTGGTAGCGAACAACCGGGGCTGAAATCGACATGATCGGAATCCTCTTTGTAACTGGATAAAATAGTTTTTTGGGTTACTGGTTTCGCAGGCTGCGCTTGAAAAAGTAACCTGTCAAATTAATTTAATAGGTTACTTTGCAGTAAGTTTAGTAACTATCCAAAAGCGTTATCAGCGGTTACGATGTCGCGGACTTGAAGAGGATTCGCCATGACCGTCATCACACCATCCCCGCTGGAGCCCTACGTTTTGGCCGATCATCCGGTGTTGGACATGCTCAATACCCGGGCGAATGTCGACGGTGTGCCGTTTGAATTCTGGCAAGGCGATACCGATGTCGAGCGCTGGCTGGTGCGACTGGGCTGGTGCGAGGAGGGCGCGGTGCCGGTATTCGAGGAGGGCGCTTTGCTGGGCGCGGCGCAGGGACTGCGGGAAGTGATCCGGCTGTTGCTGGAACAGCGCAAGGCTGGGCAGCAGGGTGATCCTGCTGCGCTGAATGCATTTTTGCGCAAGGCGGTCAGCCATCCGCAACTGGCTTGGCCGGCGCCGGGCGAGTTGCGCCTGGAGCGCCAGCGCAAACAGCAAACCGCCGAGCAATTCCTGGCGCCGATTGCCGAAGCGGCGGCGATGTTGCTGGTGGAAGGGGATTTCGGGCTGATCCGCACCTGCGAGCATCCCGAGTGCGTGCTGTGGTTCTACGACCGGACCAAGGGCCACAAGCGCCGCTGGTGCAGCATGGCGCTGTGTGGCAATCGGCATAAGGTGGCCGAGTTTCGCAAGCGCAAGCTCTTGTAGCGTTCTTCAGGATTCTGCCGGGCTTTCGCGCTCGAGCAACTGCCGTTTGCGCTCAACGCCCCAGCGATAACCCGAAAGGTCGCCATTGCTGCGCACCACCCGATGACAAGGAATCGCCACGGCCAGGTTGTTGGCACCACACGCCTGGGCCACGGCGCGATAGGCAGTCGGTGCGCCGATGCGCTGGGCAATCTCGGCGTAGCTGGCAGTGCAACCCACCGGGATTTCCCGCAAGGCCTGCCACACCCGCTCCTGAAACGCAGTGCCACGCAGATCCAGGGGCAAGTTCAGGCCCAGGGCCGGCGCCTCGATGAAGCCCACCACTTGGGCGATCAGTTGTTCGAAGTCGTGATCGGCGCCCAGCAGATTGGCGCGGGGAAACTGGTCCTGCAGGTCACGCACCAGTTTGTCCGGGTCATCCCCCAGCAGAATCGCGCACACACCGCGATTGCTCTGCGCTACCAGAATTGCGCCCAACGAGCATTGGCCGACGGCAAACCGAATATCCGTGTTGGTGCCGCCTGCTTTGTAGTCGCCAGGCTTCATGCCGAGCAACTGGTCAGCGGCCTCATAAAAACGGCTGTTGGAATTGAAGCCGGCGTCGTACAGCGCATCGGTCACCGAATGCTGGTCCTTGAGCCCGTCGCGTACTTTGCGCGAGCGATGGGCGCTGGCGTAGCGCTTGGGTGTGAGGCCGGTCACCGCCTTGAACACCCGATGGAAATGAAACGGACTCAAGCCGGCGAGGGTGGCCAGGTCTTCAAGGGCCGGCAGGGTTTCGGCCTGTTCGATGTGTCGGCAGGCGGCTGCCACCAGTTGCGCGTGTCGTGCGGCCACCTGGGTCTGGTCTCCCGAATAGCGCTTGTTGGGCCGGTAGCCCGCGGCTTCGGCCTGTTGCGGGGTGTCGAAGAACTCGACGTTCTGCGGGAGCGGCCGGCGCGCGGAGCTGCTGGGGCGGCAGTAAACGCCGGTGGTTTTCACGCCATAGACGAAGGTCAAGTCGGCCTTGGCGTCGCGGGCGACGATGGCGGCCCAGCGTGGGTCTTGTTCGATGGCGTGGCGCGCGGTCATGGCGGTGGCTCCTGGTTGAAGAATGCCAGGTTAGTCCCCTGAGGCATTCGCAACACTCCGATGCTTGCGGTCAAATTCATCCGGCCGTGCGAAACGTCAGGTTGATGCGCTGCGGGCCCATGACCGGATGTGTGCCTGGCTTGATCGGCATCACGCCGTGAAAGCGCAGGCGATCGACGCCGCCCCATACCACCACATCACCATGGAACAGCGAGACTTTTTGTGGCTTGTCGCTGCGCTCATGGCCGCCGAACAGAAAAATCGCCGGCAAACCCAGTGACACGGACACCACTGGAGCGGCATAGCGGCGCTCGTTCTTGTCCTGATGCAGGGACATTTTCGCGCCTGGCACATAGCGGTTGATCAGGCAGGCATCCGGTTCGAAATCCTCGAAACCCGCGTCTGCCGCCGCCATGAGCGCCAATTGGCGTAGCGCCTCGGGCATGGCTGGCCAGGGTTGCTGGTTGTTGGGGTCAATCGCAGAGTAGCGATAGCCGGTGGGATCGGTCGTCCAACCCAGTTCACCGCAACTGCTCAAGGCGGCCGACATGGTAAAGCCGCCCGGCGTGATCATTTGCCGGAACGGCGATTGAGCCAGTATGCGCCGCAGTTCCGGCAGCAAACGCTCGACCCAAGGCAGGGCGTAGCCTCTGAGAACGTAGGATTGTTCACCGATTTGTTCGCGTCCCGGGGGCTGTTGCAAGGCCTCGTCGGCAAACAAATCGGCAGTTGCTCCGGGATCGGTCTTACTGCGCATCGTGAAAAATCACTCCCAATGTATGCCGCGTACCACTGTGCAGAACACTGACCCCATGGCGCAAGGTCACCCGATGAAACCCTCTCACGCTGGGCATGGGTCGCTGGTTGACCGCGAAGATCACAGCGTCGCCCCTGTTCAGCGGTACGACCTGGGCCCGGGATTGCATGCGTGGCCGCTGTTCGGTCAGCACCAGTTCGCCGCCACGAAAGTCCTCTCCCGGCTGCGACAGCAGGATGGCAACTTGTAAGGGAAATACATGTTCGCCGTACAGATCCTGGTGCAGGCAGTTGTAGTCGCCGGGGCCGTATTGCAGCAATAACGGGGTAGGGCGCTGTTGTCCCGCAGCGTGGCAACGGGCAATGAAGTGAGCATGGTGTGCCGGGTAGGTGATCGGCAGGTTCATCTGTTCGTTCCAGCGATTGGCCTGGGGGACCAGGTACTGATACAGCTGCTCGCGCAACTCGCTGACCCGGGTGGGCAGCGGATAGCGGAAATACTTGTACTCGCCCCGACCGAAGCCGTGCCTGGCCATCAGCACATGGGAGCGAAACCGTTCGTGCTGCGGGTAGTGGCCACTGAGCTCCGCACATGCCTGCTGGCCCAGCAAGGCCGGAATCAGTGCGTTGCCCTGTTGATCGAGGTCGCGCTCGATCGCGCGCCAGTCCAGCTTGGCCAGGCGCTCTTGCAGTGAGGTAGATGGCATTGACGAGTTCCTGTGGCAGCGGATAAAGGCTGCCAGTCTAGGAAGTCGCCAGCGTTACGACACTCCGATGCTTGCGCTCGAATTACAGAGCTTTGCTCACATTGATATCGGTGATTTCGTCGCTGGCATCGTGCATTTTCGCCAGGGCTTCCTTGGCTTCCTCAACGCTGCCTGCTTGCAGTTGGGCGAACTCGAAGCGGCGTTCACCGTTGAGTTTGTACTTGATCACATATTTGGTGGTAGTCACGGGCATTCCTGTCAGCTCAGTTTCGAATTGGTGCGGCGCACGATGCGGATCTTGTGGGACAAGGTTGGCTTCTTGGTCACGCTGATGGCACGGCGGGTCACCACGTCCAGGGTGATGTTCCAGAACCCGGTGCTCGGCGCGGTGATTTTTGCCGGGAACTTGTCGAATGCGCCGCCGTGGTAAGTGTGGCGGCCACCGTTCTTGAAGCTGCGAAAGTTCGCGTCGCTCATCAGGCGGATGTTGCAGGTTTGCGAGCATTCAATGACGACAATGTCTCCTTCATTAAGGTGTTCGCGTTGGTGGATGAATTTCATGAGGTGTCTCCAGAAGGGCTTTTTCTGAAAAATCAGAACGATACGTAGGATAAGATGGAGTTTATCAGCCCCAGCACGTTTATTATCGGACCGTCGTCGACGACTTCGACAATTTAAAACAGTTATTTACCGAGTTATCAGGGATAAATCCTACGTGGGCGGGAGAAAAATACCTTCTTCGCTGTCGTAGGGTCTTTATCGGAGGTTTTTAGTATGAAGTGGAGTGTGTTGGTTCTGGCCTTGGCGTTGGGTGGATGTGCTTCGGTGGCGGATATCAAGCAGACCCCACCGACGTTGGCAGTGATCTCCGGGAAAAAACCGCAGGAATACGCGGCGTGTGTGGTCCAGAAACTGTCTAAAACCCGCAGGCCGTCGCAGATTGAGCCTCACAAGGAGGGTGTTCAAGTTATCGTACCGCAGAAGTTTTCTGCCGATCCGTCGGCTATCTTCGAGATTGAAGAACGTTCCAGCGGTAGCAGTATCAAGCTCTACGAGAGCATGTCCAATGTGCCTATTCGTCCGGGGGACGTGAAGGCTGCCGGGGAAGCTTGCATTTCCGGCTGAGTCTGTAGGCCCGCCACTTTCGAATCCGATCAAAAAACCCGACCTGCCGTTGCAGCGTCGGGTTTTTTGTGTGGGATTTTCGGTTTGTAGTCCTTTTCCTTCGGTTAAGGGTGTTGTAGCTGTCGGACCATTACCCTACCATTTGTAGGCTTATGCCTAATTCGCCTAAGCATATAACTATAAAAATGGAGTCGTGATGATGTCTCTGGAACGAGTACTGATGGGGAGCGCGCTGCTGCTGATACTGGGCAATGCTCATGCGCTGGAGGGAAAAAACGTATTTACACAGGGTGGCTCGCAGCCCGGGGCCGCGCCGTGTGTGGCTTGCCATGGGGCGGATGGCCTCGGGCTGGCAGCGGCGGGCTTTCCGCGCTTGGCCGGGTTGCCAGCAGGCTATTTGCGCAAGCAACTGCAGGATTTTAAAAGCGGCGCCCGTAACAGCCTGGTGATGCAACCGCTGGCAAACGCCCTGACGGAAGAGGAAATCAGCGCTGTGACCCAGCAGCTGGCGGCGATGCCTGCGCCTGCGCCTGTCCTGATCCACCGCAGCGAGATGCCAACCGAGGCGGCACAAAAGATCGCCCTGCAAGGCGCGTGGGAGCGCCAGATTCCGGCCTGCGTCAGTTGTCATGGACCGGCCGGTGTGGGCGTCGGCGACGCATTTCCGCCCTTGGCCGGGCAATCCGCCGCCTATCTGGCGGCGCAACTGAACGCCTGGCGCAGTGGCACGCGCCATAACGATCCGAATGATTTGATGGGCCATATCGCCAAATCCCTCAGCGCTGAAGAAGTGCAGGCCGTGGCCACCTATTTTGCGTCGTTGAGTGGCCAGGAGGCCAAGCCATGAAGCTTCTCTTATTGGCAACCCTCGCCAGTGTGCCTGTCCATGCCGCCACCATCACCATGGAAGATCAGTCACAGTTGCAGCCAACCGCCAGTCCGACGGCTGCCGCGCAGTTCCAGCCGCCGCAAGAGAGCGAGCTGCCGGACAACGCCTACGGCAAGCTGGTGAAGCAGGGCTACGCTCTGTTTGTCGACACCAGGCGCCTGGCGCCGCAATTTGTCGGCAATGGCCTCAATTGCAGCAATTGCCACCTGGACCAGGGCCGCCTGGCCAATTCCGCGCCGCTGTGGGGTGCCTACCCGATGTACCCGGCGTATCGAAAAAAGAACGACAAGGTCAACACCTTCGCCGAGCGCTTGCAGGGCTGTTTCCAGTTCAGCATGAATGGCGGCACGCCACCGACCGCAGACAGCCCGGAGATCACCGCGCTGTCGGTGTATGCCTACTGGCTGGCGAGCAAGGCCCCGTTGGGCGTCGAGCTGCCAGGGCGGGGTTATCCGGAGGTGCCGGCACCCGCCAAGGGTTACGACCTGGCCCAGGGCGCAGAGGTCTATAAAGGCCAATGCGCGGTGTGCCATGGCGCTGAAGGCCAGGGCCAGAAAGTCGGTGACAGTTACGTGATGCCGCCGCTGTGGGGTAAAGACTCCTACAACTGGGGCGCTGGGATGCACCGTATCAATACGGCAGCGTCCTTCATCAAGCACAACATGCCCCTGGGCAAGGGCGGCAGCCTGAGCGACCAGCAAGCCTGGGACGTGGCGGCCTACGTCAACCGCCACGAGCGACCTCAGGACCCGCGCGTGGTGGAAGGCTCCGTGGAGAAAACCCGGGTGAAGTTCCACGCCAATGACGGCGTCAATCTTTACGGGCAAACGGTGGATGGCGTGCTGATTGGCCAAGGCATCCGTTAAACTGTCGGTAACCCACAAAAAATGCCGCTGAATCAGCGGCATTGTCTTTTCGGAAACTTATTCATGAAGCGTGAGCAAGTCAGAGAACAACATGCAGGGGGGCATATTTCTGCGACCCATGTGATTCAAAATCCCGCGGATACCGGCGAGTGGATCGTGTTCTTCAAAAAGAGCGGCGGTCGCAGCTATTTCCTGGTGGATGACCAGGATGAAGTCGAATCCTTTTCTCGCCTGGATGACTTGATCGAGACCATTCGCGGCCTGGGCATCAAGTTCGCCGAAATTCACATGTAATTACTTGCAAACTACCGTCACGCTGCGGGTCTTGTAGTTGCCGACATCCTTGCCCAGGGTCTTGTCGCTTTCTTTCAGGGCCGGTGTCCCTTCGGTGCCGACAATCCGGTAGCCGGTGCCCGCGCAGGACGCATCAGCCTTTTCATAGCAACTGGCCCAGGAGTTGGCTTCGCCGGAGCAATCGATCGCCAGGCCTTGTTCGCCATTTTTCAGCACGGTGTCGGAAGTGGTGGTGCAGCCACCGGTAAGCGCCAGTACCGCAATCAGTGCCAGGATCTTGTTCATGTAGGAGTCGTCATTAGGGTGTTGGAGGGAAGCGCTGACACTGTCGTGGGGCGTTTCAGGCGAGATTATAGCGAACCGCCATCAAGGTACAGACAAACACAAAAAAGCCCCGTTAAACGAGGCTTGATTGGCACTACTGCGGGTATTACTTGGTCTTGGGACGTTTGCTCGACGCGTGGCCGGCTTCATCTACGAACACTTCGGCCACGGCGCAGGCTTGAGCTTCGGTCGCGAATGCCCCGGCAACGCTGTCGCCGTGGAAGTTGATCAGGTGCCAGCCATCCGCTCGCTTGGTGATCAGGTAGCCGTTCACGCCTTTTGGTTCTGACATCTATCAATCTCGTTGTCTGGTTCAAGGCGGTAATGATAGCGCCAAACGGCCTGGGGCGGCGCAAGTTGTTGCAGTTCAGTGCCGATCGGCATAAAGCGTGCTAAAAAGGTTTAAGCCCTTTGAATGACGGGCGCAAGCCGACGATTTCTAACAGCGGCGAAGGCACTGGATTGAATGCTGGCGGAACTTACGCCGACTTTTTTTCTCTATGTTGACATCGCGGCGCCAGCAGGACCCATTGTAAGGTGACTGCGGCCTGATTAGACTGCGCCGAATTTCGTACGCACAGCCCTTTGTAAGGACTCATATGATCAAGAAATGCTTGTTCCCAGCAGCCGGTTACGGCACTCGCTTCCTGCCAGCGACCAAGGCCATGCCCAAAGAAATGCTGCCGGTGGTGAACAAGCCACTGATCCAGTATGGCGTGGAAGAAGCACTGGATGCCGGCCTGAACGAAATCTCGATCGTGACCGGCCGTGGCAAACGCGCCCTGGAAGACCACTTCGACATCAGCTACGAGCTGGAAAACCAGATCAAGGGCACCGACAAGGAAAAATACCTGGTCGGCATCCGTAAACTGCTCGACGAGTGCTCGTTCTCCTACACCCGTCAGACCCAAATGAAAGGCCTGGGTCACGCGATCCTGACCGGTCGCCCGCTGATCGGTGACGAACCTTTCGCCGTGGTACTGGCGGATGACCTGTGTGTAAACCTGGAAGGCGACGGCGTCCTGACCCAGATGGTCAAGCTGTACCAGAAGTACCGTTGCACCATCGTCGCGGTTCAAGAGGTTGATCCTCAGGAAACCAACAAGTATGGCGTGATCGCTGGCGACGATATCGGTGATGGCCTGATCCGCGTACGTGACATGGTTGAAAAACCGGCGCCGGAAGATGCTCCGTCGAACCTGGCGATCATCGGTCGCTACATCCTGACTCCGGACATCTTCAAGCTGATCGAAGAAACCGAGCCGGGCAAGGGTGGCGAGATCCAGATCACCGACGCCCTGCTGAAGCAGGCAAAAGACGGTTGCGTGATTGCCTACAAGTTCAAAGGTCGTCGTTTTGACTGCGGTGGCGCTGAAGGCTACATCGAAGCAACCAACTTCTGCTACGAGCACTTCTACAAGACTGGCAAGGCTTACTGATTCACGGTTGCCTGCTTGATCTGGGAAAGCCACCTTCGGGTGGCTTTTTCGTTTTTCGGCCCCATGTAAGCAGGTATGCTGTTGTCCTGCCGAGGAGAGTGAAATGGCCTACGATTTTGACCTTTATGTAATTGGCGCCGGTTCCGGCGGTGTGCGCGCTGCACGATTCGCCGCAGGTTTTGGCGCCAAGGTGGCAGTGGCTGAAAGCCGCTACCTGGGTGGGACCTGCGTGAACGTGGGCTGTGTGCCGAAGAAGCTGCTGGTGTACGGCGCGCATTTCGCCGAAGACTTCGAGCAGGCCAGCGGGTTTGGCTGGTCCCTGGGTGAAGCAAACTTCGATTGGGCGACCCTGATCGCCAACAAGGACCGCGAGATCAACCGCCTCAATGGCATCTACCGCAATCTGCTGGTCAACAGCGGCGTGACCCTGCACGAAGGGCATGCGCGGTTGGTAGACCCGCATCAGGTGGAAATCAACGGTGAGCGCTTCACCGCCAAGCACATTCTGGTGGCCACCGGTGGCTGGCCGCAGATCCCGGAAATCCCGGGGCGCGAGCACGCCATTGGCTCCAATGAGGCGTTCTTCCTCAAAGAGTTGCCCAAGCGTGTGCTGGTGGTCGGCGGTGGTTACATCGCTGTCGAGTTTGCCGGGATTTTCCATGGTCTGGGCGCAAAGACCTCTCTGCTGTATCGCGGCGACCTGTTCCTGCGCGGTTTTGACGGTTCGGTGCGCACGCACTTGAAGGAAGAGCTGACCAAGCGTGGCCTGGATCTGCAATTCAATGCCGACATCGAGCGCATCGACAAGCAGGCCGACGGTAGCCTGAAAGCCACCTTGAAAGACGGCCGCGTGCTGGAAACCGATTGCGTGTTCTACGCCACCGGCCGGCGCCCGATGCTCGATAACCTGGGGCTGGAAAACACCGGCGTCAAGTTGGACAAGCGCGGCTTTGTCGAAGTGGATGATCTGTACCAGACTGCCGAACCGTCGATCCTGGCGATTGGCGATGTGATCGGTCGTGTGCAACTGACGCCGGTAGCGTTGGCTGAAGGCATGGCCGTGGCGCGCCGCCTGTTCAAGCCTGAGCAATATCGCCCGGTGGATTACGCGATGATCCCGACAGCGGTGTTCAGCCTGCCAAACATCGGCACCGTGGGCCTGAGCGAAGAGCAAGCCCGTGCAGACGGTCACAAGGTGCAGGTTTTTGAAAGCCGCTTCCGGCCTATGAAGCTGACCCTGACCGAGTGCCAGGAAAAGACCTTGATGAAGCTGGTGGTCGACGCCGAGACCGACAAGGTCCTGGGTTGTCACATGGTCGGCCCCGACGCCGGGGAGATCGTGCAGGGCCTGGCGATCGCGCTCAAGGCGGGCGCGACCAAGCAGCATTTCGACGAAACCATCGGCGTGCACCCTACGGCGGCGGAAGAATTCGTCACCATGCGCACGCCGGTGGCGCAGTAATCAACCGTCGGTAGTTGCCTCTGGCGCCGTCGCAACGACGGACGCCAGGCGCAGCGCCTCGATGCTGGCCTGGGCTTTGACCAGGTCCAGCTCCAAGGTTTTGTTGGTCTGCTGATGTTCGGCCAGCGCTTCCTGGCGCGTCTGACTCTCCAGCAGTGCAACCCGCAAGCGTTCCTGCAACAGGGTGCGCTCGCTGTCGATCACGTTCACCTGTTCGCTTAGCTGGCGCTGCTGATCGCGGTCCTGGCGGGCCTGTTCCTGCAGTGCGCTCAATTCCTTTACGGTCACTCGATGTTCAATCAGCAGGCGCTCGTTATCGCGATGCAGCTGGGTGATCTCGTCCTGGCGCACCATCGCGCTCTGCTGAGCCTGACGCAGCTCTGCTTGTACCTGCTGCAACTGACCCTCATGCCGACGCTGTTCCTGCTCGCGCTGATCCTTGATTGCGTTGCGGTAATGCTCCAGGGCATCCCGGGCGTGCAAGTGCTTCTCTTCCAGTGAGCGTATCTGCTCGTCCTTGTCGTTGATCCGCAGTTCGTAATCGCTGCAGGCCTGGCTCAGCCCGGCGTTGCGGGTTTGCTCGGTTTGCAGGCTGGAGCGTGTGCTTTGCAGGGAGGCACTTTCTTCGGCCAAAGCGGCTGCCTGGATATCGAACTGCTGCTTGAGCTGACTGTGGGTGGCTTCCAGTTCCTCGACCTGGGCGAGCAGGGCGGCTTTCTGCTGCTGGAACTGCGCCAGGGCCAGGTCGATAGGCTCCTGGGCCTTCTCCTTCAGGCGCTGGGCCAGCCGCGCTACCAGTTCGCCGAGCTCGTCGTCGATGGGGGCTTCGGTGATGGTCTGGCGGGTTTCGCTTTCGTCCAGCTCCTTCAGATAGCGGTGAATCGTGGTTTTCGAGCCGGTATTGCCCATCTCGATGCGTACTGCATCGATGCTCGGGTTTTCGCCGCGGGCGAGGATCGCCAAACGTGCCGTTTGAACTACTGCTTTATTGATGCCGCCGCGAGCCATGGAGTCTCCGTCGATTTAGTACTGTGGTACGTAGTATGTATATACGTACTATATCATGATTATATTTAGCCTGAAATTGATGATTTAACAGATGGGATATTGGCGTATTATCCCGTGTGATCAAGGTTTTGAAGTGGACAACGCCCCCATGGCAGTACAGGTATGAGTGAACTGGACCGTTATCTGAATGCGGCCACCCGCGATAACACCCGCCGCAGCTATCGCGCGGCGATCGAGCATTTCGAGGTGAGTTGGGGTGGTTTCCTGCCAGCGACCAGCGACAGCGTGGCGCGCTACCTGGTGGCCCATGCGGGCGTGTTGTCGGTCAACACGTTGAAGCTGCGCTTGTCGGCATTGGCCCAGTGGCATACCAGCCAGGGTTTTCCCGATCCAACCAAGGCGCCGGTGGTGCGCAAAGTCCTGAAAGGGATTCGCGCCGTGCACCCGGCTCAGGAAAAGCAGGCCGAGCCATTGCAGCTCCAGCACCTGGAGCAGGTGATTCAGTTTCTCGAACAGGAAGGCCGCGACGCCCGAAGCGCAGAAGACCATCCCCGCTGGCTGCGTGCCAAACGTGACGCCACATTGATCCTGCTGGGTTTCTGGCGCGGGTTTCGTAGTGATGAGCTGTGCCGGCTGAATATCGAGCACGTGCAAGCAGCACCCGGCTCGGGCATTACCCTGTATTTGCCGCGCAGTAAAAGCGATCGGGAAAACCTTGGCCGCACTTACCAGACGCCGGCGTTATTGCGCCTGTGCCCGGTGCAGGCCTACAGCGAGTGGCTCAGTGCTTCGGCGCTGGTGCGCGGCCCGGTATTTCGCGGCATAGACCGCTGGGGCAACCTGGGCGAGGAGGGCTTGCACCCCAACAGCGTGATCCCGCTATTGCGCCAGGCCCTGGAGCGCGCTGGCATTGCAGCGGATCAATACACCAGCCACTCACTGCGCCGGGGCTTTGCCACCTGGGCCCATCGCAGTGGCTGGGACTTGAAGTCGTTGATGACTTACGTCGGCTGGAAAGACATGAAATCTGCCATGCGCTATGTTGAAGCGACGCCCTTTCTAGGCATGACCCGCGCATCCCTCGAGTGATTGAAGGTTTCTTCTATTAATACCGTCCCTTGATAGTGAAAACCAATCGTCAGCATCAGGTTTGCCAATGAGCCATCGGCCGGGAGAGTGGGTAGGATTCACCCCATCAACTTACTAAGCCCTTCTACAAACCTGACGGAGAGTCAACGATGCCTATCATCAACAGCCAAGTAAAACCGTTCAAAGCTACCGCCTACAAAAACGGCAACTTCGTAGACGTGACTGATGCTGACCTGAAAGGCAAATGGTCTGTCGTCTTCTTCTACCCAGCCGACTTCACCTTCGTCTGCCCAACCGAACTGGAAGACCTGGCTGACAACTACGCCGAATTCCAGAAACTGGGCGTCGAAATCTACAGCGTTTCTACCGACACCCACTTTGCCCACGCTGCCTGGCACAACACTTCGCCAGCCATCGGCAAAATCCAGTACACCATGATCGGCGACCCGACCCTGACCATCTCCCGCAACTTCGACGTACTGATCGAAGAAGCTGGCCTGGCAGACCGCGGCACCTTCGTGATCAACCCGGAAGGCCAGATCAAAATCGTTGAACTGAACGATGGCGGCGTTGGCCGTGACGCTTCCGAGTTGCTGCGCAAAATCAAGGCTGCTCAGTACGTTGCTGCTCACCCAGGTGAAGTGTGCCCAGCCAAGTGGAAAGAAGGCGAGGCCACTCTGGCTCCGTCCCTGGACCTGGTCGGCAAGATCTAAGCCTGTGAAGTACCAAGGGCGGGTTACCGCACTTAAGTAAGCTGCATCCGCCCTCAAAACGCCCGGGCGAGTTTCGCTCGGGCGTTTTTTTGTCTGCAATAAACCGAATTAATAGGAAATCGCCCGTATGTTGGACGCCAATCTTAAAGCTCAGTTGAAGTCATACCTGGAACGGGTCACCCAGCCGATCGAGATCGTCGCCTCCCTCGACGACGGTGCGAAATCCCAGGAAATGCTCGCCTTGTTGCAGGACGTAGCCAGCCTTTCCACGCTGATTACCCTGCAAAGCGATGGCAACGACGCGCGCAAGCCTTCGTTCTCCATCAACCGCCCGGGTGCCGATATCAGCCTGCGTTTCGCCGGCATCCCAATGGGCCATGAATTCACTTCGCTGGTGCTGGCGCTGCTGCAAGTCGGCGGCCACCCATCGAAGGCCAGTGTCGAAGTGATTGAACAGATTTGCGCCCTTAAAGGCGAGTTCAGCTTCGAGACTTACTTCTCGCTGTCGTGCCAGAACTGCCCGGACGTGGTCCAGGCGCTGAACCTGATGGCGGTACTGAACCCGAACATCCGCCACGTCGCCATCGACGGTGCGTTGTTCCAGGCCGAAGTCGATGATCGTCAGATCATGGCCGTGCCGAGTGTTTACCTGAACGGTGTGAACTTCGGCCAGGGCCGCATGGGCCTGGAAGAGATCCTCGCCAAGCTCGACACCAGCGGCATCGAGAAACAAGCCGAGAAGATCAGCGCCAAAGAAGCCTTTGACGTGCTGGTCGTCGGCGGTGGCCCAGCCGGCGCAGCTGCGGCGATCTACGCTGCCCGTAAAGGCATTCGTACCGGCGTGGCTGCTGAGCGTTTTGGTGGCCAGGTACTGGACACCATGGCGATCGAGAACTTTATCTCGGTGCAGGAAACCGAAGGGCCGAAACTGGCCAGCGCCCTGGAAGAACACGTCAAGCAATACGACGTGGACATCATGAACCTGCAGCGTGCCAGCGCGCTGATCCCGGCGAAGAACGCGGGTGAGCTGCACGAAATCCGTTTCGAAAGCGGTGCGACCCTCAAGTCCAAGACGGTGATCCTGGCGACTGGCGCCCGCTGGCGTGAAATGGGTGTGCCGGGTGAACAGGAATACAAGGCCAAAGGCGTGTGCTTCTGCCCGCACTGCGACGGTCCGTTGTTCAAGGGCAAGCGCGTGGCGGTGATCGGCGGCGGTAACTCCGGCGTTGAAGCGGCCATCGACCTGGCTGGTATTGTCAGCCACGTGACCTTGCTGGAATTCGACAGCAAACTGCGCGCCGATGCGGTATTGCAGCGCAAGCTGTACAGCCTGCCCAACGTTGACGTGATCACCAGTGCGCTCACCAGCGAAGTCAAAGGTGACGGTCAGAAGGTTACCGGCCTGGCTTACAAGGACCGTGACAGTGGCGAGTTCAAGACCGTTGACCTGGAAGGTATCTTTGTCCAGATCGGCTTGCTGCCTAACACCGACTGGCTCAAAGGCACTGTCGAGTTGTCGCCCCGTGGCGAGATCATTGTCGATGCCCGTGGCGAGACTTCACTGCCAGGTATCTTCGCAGCTGGCGACGTCACCACCGTGCCATACAAGCAGATCGTGATCGCCGTGGGCGAGGGCGCCAAGGCTTCCCTGAGTGCTTTCGATCACCTGATCCGCAGCTAAGCTGCCGGCTCTGAAACGAAAAACCCCATGAGTGATCATGGGGTTTTTTTATTACAGCGGCGTTGGCTGAATGATTTCAACCCAGTACGCATCCGGGTCTTTCACAAAGGCCAGGCTTTTCATGCGGCCATCACTCAAACGCTTCTGGAAGTCGCAGCCCAGCTCTTCAAAGCGCGCGCAGGCAGCCACAATATCCGGTACCGAGATGCAGATATGGCCAAAGCCACGCGGGTCGGTGTTGCCATTGTGATAGGCAAAGTCCGGGTCGTTTTCGGTGCCGTGGTTGTGGGTCAGTTCGAGGATGCCCGGAATCGACTTCATCCACTGGGTGCGTGCGGCAGCGTCGGCCGGGATCTGGGTCTTGTCCACCAGGGCCAGGAAGTACAGGCTGAATTCGGCTTCCGGGAAGTCACGTTTTTCAACCAGGGAAAAACCCAGTACGCGGGTGTAGAAATCCAGCGACTTGGTGATGTCCTTGACCCGCAACATGGTGTGGTTGAACACGAAGTTCGTGGTGGCGGTGTCAGGTTGGGCGGTTACGCCCGGGAATGTGTTCAGTTCGTGCAGGCTCATGGGCCCTCCAGAGAAGAATGGGGCAAACGTAGCTCTAGTTCGAGCGATCCCTTGGCTTGCGGCTGGCATCCGTGCAGCCGGCCCATGATACGCAGCCCTGCCGGTTGCGCCAAATGAAAAAGGTCACGCAGCCCTTGCGAGCAGCGGGTGCAGAGGCCCAAACTTTGTCGCTTGAACCTTGAGTGTTTTTTGCAATGATCGGATTACGCGCACCGCTGTTAATGACCCTGGGCCTAGTGTTGGGCAGCAACGCCGTATGGGCGGCGGACCCGGAAATTCATTGGCCCAGCGGCTGGCAAGTGGAGGAGGTAGTGCCCGACGATCAGGCGGCGGCGCAGCCGTCGGCAGTGTCCCGCCAGCGTGCAATCAAGAATGATGAAAATGGCGCGACCTTGATGGTCATGGAGTTGACGGGTACTCCGATTGAAGCGGGGCATACGGTCAATTTGCAAGGTGTGTTGCTGGAAATGCGTAAATCCATCCAGAAAGACTTTGCCCAAGGCGGTTATCAAAGTGTGTGCACCAAGATGCACCCCACAACATTGAGTCGGCTTGAGGCTTTGGAAACTACCTGTGTAATCACCGAGAACGGTCGGCATGTGCTGTCGCAAACGTTGGTGGGGGCGGTCGATACCGATAAGGCCTATGTTTTTTCATTCGCAGGCCAGGCCGCAGCTTACGAGTCAAGCAAGGATGAAGTCAGTTCGGTGCGCGACAGCCTTAAACTTTGAGTGCTCTAGGCCAGGTCGGGATTATTCGAATTGAACAAAGTGAAATGTTTTTTAAAGTTCGTTTTTGAAAGTGCCAGCGTCTGATTTTGTTTCAATATCGATGGTTGTAAACGAAGAAGCCCTGCATGTGCAGGGCTTGTCTTAGTGCGTTTGTACTAGCTGCAAAGCATTAGCCACGAAGCCAGGAATCTACAGTGGCCGCGCCGTATTGTTCTTTCCATGCCTTCAGGCCGCGGTGGTTCCCGCCCTTGGTTTCGATCAGTTCGCCAGTGTGCGGGTTGTGGTAAACCTTAACCACACGTGCACGGCGCTGTTTTGGTGCGGTGGCGACGGAAGCGCCGGACTTGCCCGCGTTAGGATCCAGGATGGAGATGATGTCGCGCAGGCTTTTGCCGTAGGTTTTCATCAGCCCTTGCAGCTTTTCTTCGAATTCGATTTCTTTCTTCAAGCCAGCGTCGTTCTTCAGGGATTCCAGCTGGGCAAGCTGTTCTTGAAGGGCTTTTTCTGCTGCGCGAAATTCGGCGAGTCTGGACAAAATCTATACTCCAATAGTGTATTTGGCTGATATCTACTGCAAACAAAGCGATAAGCCAAGAGCCTTAAGGCAACTCAACGAAAGTGGCCTTCCTGCCAATTCTGCACAGGCAGGAAAAATTGTAGTAGTTAATCAGCCTTGAGTAAATCATGTCTTTTGTATAAATAACAATATTTCCGTTGAACTGGATGGCTATTCAATGGCTGTTCAGGAATCTAATGAATTCAGCACAAGGTACAGGCTTGCCAAAGAGGTAGCCCTGCAAGAAATCAACACCTTGGGCGGCAAGATATTCACATTGTTCTGGTGTTTCGACGCCTTCGGCAACCATGCCCAGGTCGAGCTTGGCGGACAATTCAATGATGCTGTCGAGTATATGCCGCGAGAGTGCATCAACACCGATCATCGCGACGAAGCTCTGATCTATTTTCAAGTAATCGACATTGAAGTTGCGCAAATAACCCAGGCTCGAGTGGCCGGTGCCGAAGTCGTCGATCGCAATCATTACCCCCATTTCGTGCAGCGCCTGGAACAGCTGGTGGGTGATATCCGTGGGTTCGATCAACTCGCGCTCGGTCAATTCCAGTACCAGAATCACCTTGCCTGGCGGGAAGGCGCCGAGGAATTCCCGGCAGTCCTCCACCAGTTTCAGGTCGTGACAATGGCGGGCGGTGATGTTGATCCCGACGTGAAACCCCTCAGCGAGTTGCTCTGCGTGGGGCGCCAGCTGCGCAGCCGTCTGACGCATCAAGGCGCGAGTCATTGGCACGATCAGGCCCGAATGCTCGGCCAGGGGAATAAACAGGTCCGGGCGCACCAGGCCTTCCTTGGGGTGATTCCAGCGCATCAGCACTTCACAGCCGGCCCACTGGCGAATGTCGCCGCCGCGCACCACCGGCTGGTAATAGGGCACGAATTCATTGGCACCCAGGGCACGTTGCAGCTCAAGGGTCGGTGCCGATGAGCGCTTTTGCAGCCAGTGGGCGAGGATGCCTGCCAATACGCCGAAAAACACTACAAGAACGAACAGTGCAGGATACCGCGCCTGCATGTAGCGCCAGGTTTCGCCCTCCGGCATCCCGGCTTCCACGCTGTAGGTATACCGCTTGGAGTCGAGATGATGGTGCGCGAGGGCAAATGTCGGCAATGCTGTGCTGTGGACCTTGCCATCCGACGCCAGCCAGTTGGGCCCCACCTGCAACACCAGGTCGGTATATCGGCTGATCAGGCGCAAGGCGTTGGTCAAGTGATAGCCATCAACGGAGGCAAAGGCACCCCGGTCGCCCTCGGTGAGGCGATACACCAGCAAGGCCGTGTCGGGTGTGACCGGATTGCCTTTCATCAGCCAGAGGCGGCCGTCGACGTAGTCCTCCGGGTTGACCGGCGACAGATAATTGCCGCCGAACAACGAGCTGCAATAGATGTTTCTCTGCCAGGACAAGGTCGTGGCGCGCACAAAAGGCCGGCGGGTGACTTGTTCCCGTAGCGCCAATTGTGTCGGGTTATCACATTCATGCCCGGCCAGGGGCAGCAGGGCCTGGGCGGCGAGGGCGGTGTTGTCGAGCATCAGGTCAAACTGGCGCACGGCTTCCTGAGCGGTTTGCGCGGTGCTGTGCTCCAGCGTGCGCCCGGCTTGCCAGTACAGGATCAGCACACCCAGCAGAATCGGCAGCGCGCCACTCAACAGGGTGATCAGGTGGCGAGTGGTGGCTTTTCGTGGGCCTTTGACGGTCAGTGGCATTTGCGCGGCCTGTAGCGGGAAGGGGCAATAAGACGCTCAAATGCGGTCGGGACGTCCAACAAAGCGTTTTGGTATTGGCCATGATAGATGGCGGCACGCGACCCTGCATGCTCAATCAAGCTGCAAGCGTGTGGCCAGTTCAATAAACGCCAGGGTCGCCGGCGAGGATTGCCGTCGATCCAGAACCGCCAGCCCCACCTGGCGTTTCACGGCTGGTTTGAGCGGTTTGATCAGGTAGTCCGGCTCGGTGGATTCAGGCAGTGACGACTCGGCGACAATGGTCACGCCGTCACCCCGGCGCACGGTGTCCAGGGTACTGAGCAGTTGTGAGCAGCGGTAACGCACATCCGGCTGCAGCCCGGCGCCGACGAACAGCCTTGAGACCAGTTCGGACGAACCCGCCTGGGTCAGGATAAAGGGCTCGCCGCACAGCGCCTTGAGGCTGACGCTCGATTGCGCGCCCAGGTGATGTCCCGCTGGCAACAGTGCGACCAACTGATCCTCGATCAACGGGAGCGTATCGAAGCGCTCTTCAGGCAGCACCACAAACCCCACGTCGACGCGCCGTTCTTCCAGCCACTGCATCACCTGCCGATCCGGGCCTTCGTCGACGTGCACCTCAATGCCCGGATGCAACTCGCGAAAGCGTTGCAAAATCTTCGGCAACAGACGAATCGATGAAGTCGGCCCAAACGAACCAATGCGCAGCGTGCCGCGTTTCATCCCGCGGGCATCGGCGGCTTCCTGTTGCAGGGTGTTGGCCAGGCCGAGCATGGCCCGGGCGCGCAGCAACAACTGTTGGCCGATATCACTGAGTTCCACCTGGGACTGATGGCGGCGGATCAACTCCACCCCCAATTCCTGCTCCAGAGATTTGATCGCATGGGACACCGCTGACTGGCTGATGCCCAGGCGATTGGCGGCAGTGGTGAAACCTTGCAACTCGGCCACCAGGGAGAAGATTTCCAGTTGGGTAAGGGTCATGAGCATTTACTCATTTTACGATGACAAGGGATTAGCCAAACAATAAGCCAATCCTGTGTTTTTTGAGTAGAAATCTGATGACCCCAACCTCTGACCGTCTCACGTATTTGAAATTGGCGGCCGTGACCATGATTTGGGGCGGCACCTTTGTGGCCGGCCGCTATCTGGCTGCAGGCCTGGACCCGTTGTTGGCGGCGACTCTGCGCTTTGTGCTGGCAAGCCTGGCGCTGCTGGTGTTCATGGCTGTGGCGCGCCTTCGCCTGGTGCGCCCGACCTCCGCGCAACTGGGACAATTGACCGTGCTCGGGTTCTTCGGGATTTTCTTCTACAACCTGTGCTTTTTCTACGGCCTGCATTACATCAATGCGTCCCGGGCGTCGTTGATCGTCGCACTGAATCCGGCAGTGATTGGCCTGGCCTCGTGGCTGCTGTTCAAGGAGCGGCTGGGGTCGCTGAAGCTGCTGGGAATCGCCTTGTGCCTGAGCGGCGCCGGGCTGGTGATCGTCAGTCGCAACCCGCAGTTGCTACAGGGCACGGCAGATGCGTGGGTCGGTGACCTGCTGATCTTTGGCTGTGTGGTGGGGTGGGGCGTGTACTCGTTGTTTTCCCGCGGCCTCAACCAAAGCCTTGGGCCTTTGCAAACCGTGACTTGGTCGATCCTGTTGGGCACGCTGATGCTGACGATCACCACGCTGGTGACCGGACGATTGACGGTCGCCGCAGTGAGCAGCATTGATCTGCCGCAACTGCTGAGCTTGTTGTACCTCGGCGTGCTGGGTTCGGCGCTGGCCTACATCGGCTACTACGATGGCCTGCGCCGCATCGGCGCCACCCGGGCGGGCGTGTTCATCGCGCTCAATCCGCTGACCGCGGTGATTTGCGGTGCAATGCTGCTCGGCGAGCAACTGACCGTGCCGATGCTGCTGGGCGGGGCAGTGATCCTGCTGGGCATCTACCTGTGCAACAAACCCCTTGCGCGGGCCAGGGCAATGGGGATTTGATAAGAGTACGGACAAACGCGGTTACGCTGTGTAGAATCGATTTACGCATACAAGAATAAGGACTTGCGCTAACGCAAGCCTCGCCCGTAAGAGACTGATGCAACCATGAAGCTACTCGGGTCCCCCCTCATCTTTGGTGACTTCCTCGCCCGCAGCGTGCGGGGTATCTCCTGTGCGCCACCTGCTGACCTCATCCTTGCTCGCAAATAAACATTTGTAATTACAAGAATGATGAGGCACCGAAAATGGCAGACCTATACGAAAACCCAATGGGCCTGATGGGCTTTGAATTCATCGAATTCGCATCGCCAACCCCGGGCACCCTGGAGCCGATCTTCGAGATCATGGGCTTCACCAAAGTCGCGACCCACCGTTCCAAGAACGTGGACCTGTTCCGTCAGGGCGAGATCAACCTGATCCTTAACAACGAACCCAACAGCATCGCCTCCTACTTTGCGGCCGAACACGGCCCGTCGGTGTGCGGCATGGCGTTTCGCGTGAAAGACTCGCAACAGGCCTACAACCGGGCACTGGAACTGGGCGCCCAGCCGATCCATATCGAAACCGGCCCGATGGAGCTGAACCTGCCGGCGATCAAGGGCATTGGCGGCGCGCCGCTGTACCTGATCGACCGCTTCGGCGAAGGCAGTTCGATCTATGACATCGACTTTGTGTACCTCGAAGGCGTTGAGCGCAACCCGGTGGGCGCCGGCCTCAAAGTCATCGACCACCTGACCCACAACGTGTATCGCGGTCGCATGGCCTACTGGGCGAATTTCTACGAGAAGCTGTTCAACTTCCGTGAAGCGCGCTACTTCGACATCAAGGGCGAGTACACCGGCCTGACCTCCAAGGCCATGAGCGCCCCGGACGGCATGATCCGCATCCCGCTGAACGAAGAGTCGTCCAAGGGCGCCGGGCAGATCGAAGAGTTCCTGATGCAGTTCAACGGCGAGGGCATCCAGCACGTAGCCTTCCTCACCGATGACCTGGTCAAGACCTGGGACGCGTTGAAGAAGATCGGTATGCGCTTCATGACCGCGCCGCCAGACACCTACTACGAAATGCTCGAAGGCCGCCTGCCAAACCACGGCGAGCCTGTGGACCAGTTGCAAGCACGGGGCATCCTGCTGGACGGTTCGTCGGTGGCGGGGGACAAGCGCCTGCTGCTGCAGATCTTCTCGGAAACCCTGATGGGCCCGGTGTTCTTCGAATTCATCCAGCGCAAGGGTGATGACGGTTTCGGCGAAGGTAACTTCAAGGCCCTGTTCGAATCTATCGAGCGCGACCAGGTGCGTCGTGGTGTGCTCACCACTGACTGATCGTTGATGTAAAAAAGCCCGGTCGTGGGTATCCGCGACCGGGTTTTTTTTGCCTGGAATCAGGCCCTGCGCTGGCGAACCAGGTGCTTGAAACCTTCGTATACCAGCACCATCACCGCCAGCCAGATCGGCAGATAGGTCAGCCATTCCCCCGCCTTGATGCTTTCTCCCAGCAACAAGGCGACCCCGAGCAACAGCACCGGCTCCACATAGCTGAGCAGCCCGAACAGGCTGAACGCCAACAAGCGGCTGGCAATGATGTAGCACACCAGCGCCGAGGCACTGATCACGCCCAGCATCGGGATCAAGGCATACAAGCCCTTGTGCGCATCGAGCACGGCAAACCCCTGTTCGCCGCTTTGCACGAACCACAACGCCACCGGCAACATCAGCGCCATGTCGAGCCACAGCCCGCCCAGGTGGTCGGTCTTCAGGCGTTTGCGCACGATGAAGTAGATCGGGTAACCGATGATCACCACTAACGTGGCCCAAGAGAAACCACCTACCTGATACAACTCATTCAGCACGCCGAGGCCGGCAAAAAACACTGCGATCTTTTGCAGGCGTGACAATTGATCGCCGTACACCAGGCGCCCGGTCAGCACCATCGTCAATGGCAGCAGGAAATACCCCAGCGAAACATCCAGGCTGCGCCCATTGAGCGGTGCCCACATGAACAGCCACAACTGCACCCCGAGTAAGGCTGAAGACACCAGCAGCCCGAAGATCAACCCAGGTTTGGCCGCCACCCGCCGAACCAGTTCCCACACCCGCCGCCACTCGCCGCTGACGATCATGAACACGGTCATGCAAGGCGCTGTCAGCAACATCCGCCAGCCGAAAATCTCCAGGCCGCTCAAGGGCGTCAGCAGCGACGTGAAGTAATACATCACGGCAAACAACACCGAGGCCAAGACCGATAACACAACACCTTTAGACACGCTGTCCTCGCGAAAACCGATTCATACAAAAGAAGGGAGATTTCAGGGAGGGAATATAGTGCTTTTAGGGTGAGATGTTTGCTCTGTTTCGTGGCGAGGGGGCTTGTCCCCCGTTGGGCTGCGAAGCTGCCCCAGAAAAGCGGGAGCGCTGCGCACTCCAACGGGGGGCAAGCCCCCTCACCACAAGTCAGGTGTATGCCGCTCGGCTATCGGGCAATGCGTCCCGAGACAAAGTGGCTTACGTCATTAAACCCTGGCGTCGAGGCATGGCCCGGGGTAACCAGCGAATCAATGAATGCCTCATCTTCTGCCGTGATCTTCACCTCCAGCGCGCCGGTGTAGGCATCCCACTGCGCCTCGGTGCGCGGCCCGACAATCGCCGAGCTGACCGCCGAGTTGTTCAGCACCCAGGCAATCGCAAACTCGACAATCCCCACGCCACGGCCCTGGGTGTATTGCTGGATCTGCTGGGCGATGCGCAGGGATTCAACGCGCCATTCGGTTTCCAGGATGCGCTTGTCCTGGCGCCCGGCGCGGCTGCCGGCTTCAGGCGTTACGTCCGGCGCATATTTGCCGCTGAGCACGCCACGGGCCAGCGGGCTGTAGGGCACCACGCCCAAGCCATAGGCGGCGGCCGCGGTGATCTGCTCCGCCTCGGCCTGGCGGTTGACGATGTTGTACAGCGGTTGGCTGATGATCGGCTTGTCGACCCCCAGGCGCTCGGCCACGCGGATCACTTCAGCGATACGCCAGCCGCGGTAGTTGGACAGGCCCCAATGGCGGATCTTGCCCTCGCGGATCAAATCGCCAATCGCCGACACCGTGACTTCCAGCGGCGTATTGTGGTCTTCACGGTGCAGGTAATAGATGTCCAGGTAATCGGTGTCGAGGCGCGTCAGGCTGGCTTCCAGGGCATTGAAAATCCGCTTGCGGCTCAGCCCGCTGCGGTTCGGCAGGCCATCCACCGGGCCGATGCCGACCTTCGAGGCCAACACCCAATCCTGACGTTGGCGGGCGATGGCTTCACCGACGATTTCTTCGGAGCGCCCGCCGGTGTAGACGTCGGCGGTGTCGATAAAGTTGATGCCTTGATCCCAGGCCTTGTCGATGATGCGCAGCGAGTCCTCGGTGTTGGTCTGCTCGCCAAACATCATGCTGCCCAGGGTCAGTGCGCTGACCTTCAACCCGGACTGGCCCAGTGTGCGGTAAATCATCGTGAACACCTCATAAGGGGGAGACAGTCCCTATCCAATACCAGACAGCAAGGCTCTGGAACAAGCCCTGGGACGGTTATTGCGGTAATAGTTCGGCGCAACGCAGTTGCAGGAAGCGGTGCAGTACCTTGACCCGTTCCGACACTTGCAGCCGATGCGGGCACATCAGGTTGAACGGCGTCGGCTCGCCTTGCCAATCGGTGAGCAACGGCACCAGGCGCCCGGCCTTGATGTCGCGGGCTATATCCAGTCGCGCTTTATAAGCAATGCCATGGCCGGCCAATGCCCAGCGCCGGACAATCTCGCCGTCATCGCTCAGGTAGTCGCCGCTGACCTCGACTTCCTGCAGCAGCTCGCCTTGGCGAAAGTACCAGGTGTTGTTCGCGCGACCCTGGCGCATGTAGCGCAGCGTGCTGTGTTGCGCCAGATCCTGGGGGATGCGTGGGGTACCGTGGCGCGCGAGGTAGTCGGGGCTGGCGCAGGCCACGCGCTGGTGATCGGGCACCACCGGCAGCGCCACCAGACTGGAGTCCCGTGGTACGCCGAAGCGCAGGGCGATGTCGACGGTTTCGCGGAACAGGTCGGCATTGCTGTCGTTGAGCAGTAATTGGAGGCGAACGTTCGGGTGTTCGAGCTTGAACTCATCCAGCCAGCCCAGCAGCACATTGCGCCCGAAGTCCGAGGGCGCGGCCAATTGCAGCAAACCACTGAGGCTTTGGCCTTGTTGCTTGATTGCTTGTTCGCCCTCGGACAAAGCCTCGAGGGCGACGCGAACGCTGTCGAGGTAGCGCCGGCCTTCCTCGGTCAAGCGCATGCTGCGGGTGGAGCGCGCCAGCAGCCGCATGCCCAGGCGGGTTTCCAGGCGCTTGAGGGCAATACTGGCTGCAGCTGGGGTCAGGCTCAAGCTGCGGGCGGCCGCCGACAAGCTGCCGGTGTCGGCGGTGCGCACAAACACTTCAAGGTCGAGGATTGAGCTCATCTGTAAAAATCCTTTAAAGATCTTGTCGTTTTACCGGGATTTTTCAGCGATTGCCAAGCTGGGAAGATGAAACCTCATTTCTCAATCAGGTAGTTCTTCATGACTTCTCCCCTCAGCGGCAAAACCATCATCGTCATCGGCGGTAGCAGCGGCATTGGTGCGGCCGTGGCCAAGCAGGCTGTGGCACGCGGAGCCCACGTGGTGCTGGCGGGGCGGCGCTTGTCTTCTACCGTGGAGAACGGTGTGCGCAGCGAGCAGGTAGACGTGACCGACGCGGCCTCGTTGCAGCGGTTGTTCGAAACCGTGGGGCCGTTTGATCATCTGGTCTACACCGCAGGCCCTGCGGTACAGGCCAAGACCTTGATCGAGACGGACCTGAACCTGGCGCAAGACAACTTCAACGTGAAGCTCTGGGGTTCGCTGCGGGCGATCCAGTCGGCTCTGCCTTTTCTCGACGAGCGCGGCAGCATCACGCTGACCTCGGGTCAACTGGGGCGCAAAACCGTGGCAGGGCAATTCATCAAGACCGGGATCAACGCGGCCACTGAAGCGCTGGGCAAACAGTTGGCCAAGGAGCTGGCGCCACGTCGGGTGAATGTGGTCAGTCCAGGCGTGATCGACACCGAGGCGTATGCCGGGTTGTCCGAGGAGCAGCGGCTGGCGATGTTTGCCAAGGCGGGCGCGGCGTTGCCAGTCGGGCGAGTGGGGCAGGCCGAAGAAGTGGCTGCCGGGTATGTGCTGGCGATGGAGAACGGGTTTATCACCGCAAGCGTGATTGATGTCGACGGCGGTGGTTTGTTGTAAACAGACATCAGACTGTGGGAGCGAGCCAGCTCGCCCCCACACTGACGGTGTTACACCTTCAAGGTGCGCGTCATCCGCAACGCCAGCACGCTGCCCGCGACAATCACCGCCGCCAGCAAGTACAGCGCCAGGTCCGTAGACCCGGTGGCATCCTTCACAAACCCGACGATGTACGGGCTGAGGAAACCCGCCATTTGGCCCATGGAGTTGATCAACGCCAGGCCACCCGCCGCAGCACCTGCGCTGAGCATGGCGGTGGGCACCGGCCAGAACATCGGCAGGCCGGTGAGGGCGCCCATGGTGGCGATGGTCAGGCCGAGAATCGCAATCGCCGGCGTGGTCGCAAAGTTCACCGCAATCACCAGCCCGATCGCGCCCATCAGCATCGGCACCACCAGGTGCCAGCGACGCTCTTTGCGCAGGTCGGCAGAGCGGCCCACCAGCAACATGAACACCGCCGCCAGCAGGTACGGAATCGCACTGAGCCAGCCAATCACCAGGTTATCGCTGAAGCCCATGTTCTTGATGATCGACGGCAGCCAGAAGTTGATGGCGTACACACCGCTCTGGATGCAGAAGTAGATCAGGCCGAATGCCCAGATGGCCGGGTTCTTGAATACTTCCAGCAGCGAGTCGCTGGTGGTTTTCGGCTTGTTGGCCAGGTCGGTCGCCTGGTCGGCTTCCAGCACGGCACGCTCATGGGGCGTGAGCCACTTGGCGTTGGCGAAGCTGTCGCTGAGCAGGAAGTAGGCGAGGGCGCCGAGGATCACCGTCGGTACGCCTTGCAGCAGGAACATCCACTGCCATCCCGCAAGCCCGCCTTGGCCGGCGGCAAAGTGGTTGAGGATCCAGCCGGAGAACGGGCTGCCCAGCAGGCCGGACACCGGAATCGCCGACATGAACAGCGCCATGATCCGCCCACGGCGGAAGGTCGGGAACCACTGCGAGAGGTACAGCACCACGCCCGGGAAGAACCCGGCTTCAGCGGCGCCGGTCAGCAGGCGCAAGCCGTAGAAATGGGTCGGTGTGGTGACGAACAGCAGGCAGGTGGACAAGGTGCCCCAGACGATCATCATCAGCGCAATCCAGCGCCGTGGACCGAATTTGGTCAACGCCAGGTTGCTTGGCACGCCGCACAGCACGTAGCCGATAAAGAAGATCCCGGCACCAAGGCCGTACACGGTCTCGCTGAACTTCAAGGCGTCGAGCATTTGCAACTTGGCAAAGCCGACGTTGACGCGGTCGAGGTAGTTGAACAGGTAGCAGATGAAAATGAAGGGGATCAGGCGCAGGGTAATGCGCTTGTATACGGCGTTTTTATCGTCATCGGTGGCCTGGGTAACAGCGGCGCTCTGTGACATGGCAGTCTCTCTTTATTATGATTTTTCGCGATGCGAGGGTAACGTTGATCGCCCAATGAGTCTCGGCCACCTCAAGGGTTGATGTCTTTGTGCTCGCGCACAGTCAGGCACCATTTGCGCTGTGCCTATGAACAACCCACTTTCCAGGAATTTAGCCCCATGTTCGAGCTGGATCATGACTTGGCGCAGGATATCGTCAATCGCACCATGGCGATCCTGCCCTATAACGTCAATGTCATGGACAGCCAGGGCCTGATCCTGGGCAGCGGCGAACCCGAGCGCATCAACACTCGCCATGAAGGCGCACAGCTGGTGCTGGCGAATGTACGCGTGGTGGAGATCGACAGCCAGACCGCCAAGCACCTCAAGGGCGTGCAGCCCGGGATCAACCTGCCGCTGTTGCACGATCAGCGCCTGATCGGCGTATTGGGCATTACCGGCGAGCCGGAGCTGCTGCGCACCTATGCGCAACTGGTGCGCATGACCGCCGAAATGCTGGTCAGCCAGCGTCACCAGCAAGCCGAGCAGCAATGGCGCCGGCAGCGTTGCGATGACCTGCTGGCGCTGTTGCTGGCCGAGACCGGCGACTCGCCGCGGCTGGTGGATGAAGCGCAGCAACTGGGCCTCAAACCGCAGATGGCACGTACGCCGTACCTGTTTGAACTGGGCAGCGGCCAGTCGGCGGAAGCCTTGAGCGCCTGGCTGACCTCGCGCTACCCGGACAGTTGGTGCGTCAGCTCCGCACAGTTTTCCCTGCTGTGGTGCCGACCGGCGTCGGTGCAAGTCGACAACCCGCGCCTGCTGGAAAAACTCGACGGCCTGGGCTGGAACATCCTGCGGGTTGCCGTCGGCGGGCAAGCAGACGGCCTGCCCGGGCTGCGCCGTTGCTACCGGCGAGTCGGTGATCTGCTTGCCTATGGCCGCGATGTGCTGCCCGAATCGCGGCTGCTGACCCTCAATCGCTACCGCCTGCCGGTGATGCTCTGGCGCCACCGCAACGACGACGCCCTCGACGAACTGCTCAACCCGTTGCGCAAGGTGCTGGCCAAGGACAGTAACGGCCAGTTGCAGGCAACCCTGCGCAGTTGGTGCGATCACGACGGCCAAAGCCAGGCCTGCGCCGACGCCCTGGGCATCCACCGCAACAGCCTGCGCTATCGCATGGAGCGCATCGCCGAGCTGAGCGGCGTCGACCCGTTGACCCTCGACGGCATGCTCGCGTTGTACCTGGGCGTGCAGCTACTGCCGCAGACTTTGTCCAAATGAACAACAAACCCCAGCCACTCTTGTGCAATGGACAGGCGTTATTGCCGGTGCCAACTGGCAGCATGGGCGTTATAAAAACCGGAGAAAGCCCATGAAAATCATCATCGCCCCCGACTCGTTCAAGGACAGCCTGAGTGCTGAAGGCGTGGCGAATGCCATTGCCGAGGGGTTGGCCAGCGTGTGGCCCGACGCCGAGCTGATCAAGTGCCCGATGGCTGACGGTGGTGAGGGCACGGTGGAGTCGGTACTCGCCGCCTGCCAGGGCGAGTTGCGCACCAACCGTGTGCAAGGGCCATTGGGTGACAGTGTCGACGCGCACTGGGGCTGGTTGGCCGAGAGCCACACCGCAATCATCGAAATGGCCGAGGCCAGCGGTCTGCAACTCGTGCCACCGGGTCAGCGAGATGCGTGTTCCAGCAGTACCTTCGGCACTGGCGAGCTGATCCGCGCCGCCCTGGATGCCGGCGCCCAACGCATCATCCTGGCCATTGGCGGCAGCGCCACCAACGATGGCGGCGCGGGGGCGATGCTGGCTCTCGGTGTGCAATTGCTTGATGCCGAAGAGGCAGCATTGCCCCTGGGCGGCCTGGCGCTGGCCAAGTTGTCGCGCATCAGCCTTGAGCAACTGGACCAACGCCTGAAAGAAGTGCGCTTCGAAATCGCCGCCGACGTGAACAACCCGCTGTGCGGTCCCCACGGTGCTTCGGCGATTTTCGGCCCGCAAAAAGGCGCCAATCCCCAGCAAGTCGAACAACTGGATGCCGCTCTTGGCCATTTCGCCGATCACTGCGCCAAGGTATTGCCCAACGATGTGCGCGACGAACCCGGCAGCGGCGCCGCCGGTGGCTTGGGGTTCGCCGCCAAGGCGTTCCTTGGCGCGCAGTTTCGTGCAGGTGTTGAAGTGGTCGCCGAGTTGGTAGGCCTCGAAAAAGCGGTGCGTGGCGCTGACCTTGTGATCACCGGCGAAGGCCGCTTCGACGCCCAGACCCTGCGGGGCAAAACCCCGTTTGGCGTCGCGCGGATCGCCAAACAGCACAACGTGCCGGTGATTGTGATCGCCGGCACGTTGGGTGAGGGCTATGAGCAGATGTACGCCCACGGTGTGGATGCCGCGTTCGCGTTGCCATCGGGACCAATGACCCTGGAACAGGCCTGCAGCGAGGCGCCTCGCCTGTTGCGCGAGCGCGCCTCGGACATTGCCCGGGTCTGGAGATTGGCCGCGCGACGGGATTGATAGAGACAACCGACTGCGCCGTGACAGGGCTGTCGATAATTACTATGATCGTTGCTTACTTTGAAGACTGGCCCCTCCGGCCGGACACGTTGGAAGCCGATCATGCAGATCAAGCGTTTTACTCTCGTCAATTTCCGTGGCATCGAGCACATCGAGCTTGATTTCGAGGGCAAGAAGACTGTCGCTTTGGTGGGCGTGAATGGGGTGGGTAAGTCTTCGATTTTGGATGCTTTGGCGATTACGTTGTCGAATTTGACGTCCCGGATTATTGATCAGGCCTCTAAATCCAGGGCGATATCTAGAGACGATATTAAAGTTGGAGCGGATTACACGCGTTTGCAGGTTATCGCCGAGCTTCCTGATCATGGCGACGTCGATTGGGCGATTGCCTTAAACCGGCGGTCAGGAAAACACCCTAAAGAGCAAAGCAGTGATCTGCTCAAGCTGAACAAGGCTGCGAGTTCCGTCGAGGCGAGCGCGTTCAACTATGAACTTATCGGGGGCATGGCAGTTGAGTTGCCTTTAGCCGTTTACTACGACGTCCATCGAGCCGTTTTAGATGTGCCCTTGCGTGTCCGTGAACGCTTGATCAATGCCATTGCAGAGGGGTATGACGATTCGCTGGGCCACGGGGGCGCCGATTTCAAGAGGTTCTTTATCTGGTTTCGCAATCAGGAAGACCTTGAAAACGAAAATAGCCGAGATATTCCAGGTTATCGCGACCCTGAGCTTTCTGCTGTCCGCAGAGCAATTGAAACATTCACCGGGTTCAAGGATGTCAGGGTTCGTCGCAAGCCTGCTCTAAGAATGACGGTTCTGAAAGGAAACCTTGAGTTCAATGTTTTGCAGCTTTCGGATGGTGAAAAGTGCCTTCTGGCGATGGTCGGAGATTTGGCTCGCAGGCTGACCTTGCTCAATCGCGAGGTTGCAGACCCTCTGAATGGGAAGGGTGTTGTCCTCATCGATGAGCTGGACTTACACCTCCACCCAGGCTGGCAGCGTACCGTTGTTGCCAAACTTGAAAAAACATTCCCTAACTGCCAGTTCATCATCACCACTCACTCCCCGCAAATACTGGGTGAGCTCCCGGCCAATGCAATCATGCTGCTCAAGGATGGCAAGTACATCGGGCATCCCGAGCGCTCGCTGGGGCTTCGAAGCGGTGAAGTTGTAGAGGAATTGATGGGCGGTTATGCGCAGAATCAGGAAGTCAGTCTGCAACTCAAGAAAATCCACCGCGACCTGGATGGTGATGAACTGGACGCCGCCGAGGCCAAACTCGAACAGCTGCGTAAAAAAGTCGGTGATATTCCTGACATCCTTGAAGTCCAGGCCAGCATCGATTCCCTGAGGTGGACTGAAGAGGGCGAGGCGTGAGGTCAATCAGAAAAGGCGCAGAACCACGCGAGTTGATTGACTGGCGAATTGCAAACAAAGACACCCCACAGAACCTGTTTTACGGGAAAGGCAGCAGCTTCCCCGGCGAGCCTGTTCGTAAAGCACTGGTGCTGGAGCAGTCCCACTTGTGTGCGTACACCCTGCGGCGTCTGAAAACTGCTGGCGAGTGCCAGGCGCAGGGGCAGCAGATGGTGTTCAGCTGTCATATCGAACACATCCTGCCGCAGGAAGCACACAAGGATAAAAGTATCGCCTACAGCAACATGCTGGCCTGTTTTCCGCCCAGCCAAACAGATACGGCCTGCGGGTACGGTGCAGTAGAGAAAAAGGCCTACGACCCGTATCAAAAGCCATTTGTTTCGCCTCTGCTTGCCAATGCAGAGCGCCATTTTCGGTTTTCCAGCGATGGGTCGGTCGAAGGGCTGACACCTGAAGGTATTGCCACTGTTGATGTGCTGAAACTTAACCATCCGACATTGGTAAATAGCCGCGCGGCGGTCATCAAAGGTAGCCTCAAGCCACGCGGCAACGACATATCTGCGGCGACGGCCAGGCGCCTCGCTGTCGAAGTCAGTACCCCTGACGCTCACCAATGCCTCCCTGAATATTGCCAAGCGCTGAAACAACAGGCCGAGCTACACGCCGAGCGTCTTGAGAAACGCGCCGCCCGAATGCGCGGGCAGCAACGACGCTAATCTATTTATCCAACCGTTGTTCCAAGGATGAAACACCATGCACACACCTGAACCCAAAATCGTTATCACGCGCTTCACCGAGGCCCACCTTGACGGCGTCGCTGCGCTCTACAACGACCCGGCTGTCTGCCGTCAGGTGCTGCAAATGCCTTTCCAGTCGGTCGAGGCCTGGCGCAAACGCCTGGTGCAGGACAACGAACGGCGGCTACAACTGGTGGCGGTGCATGCCGGTGAGGTGATCGGCCAGCTCGGGCTTGAACAGTATTTGCGTGTGCGCCAAAGCCACGTCGGTTCGTTTGGCATGGGCGTGGCCACCGCCTGGCAGGGCAAGGGCGTGGGCTCCCGGCTGCTGAGCGCGGCGCTGAAGGTGGCGGATAACTGGATGAACCTGCACCGGGTGGAACTGACGGTGTATGCCGACAACGAAGCCGCTCACCGCCTGTACCACAAGTTCGGCTTCGAGACCGAAGGCCGGCTGCGGGATTACGCCGTGCGTGACGGCGCATTCGTCGACACCCTGACCATGGCGCGCATTCGCCAGCCTGCCTAGTCGTCCTGCAAGGCAAACGCCACCGCAGCCTGCGCATGCAGCTCGGTGGTGTCCAGCAGTGGCAGGTCGCTGTGCTGCGGCTTGATCAACAGACTGATTTCCGTGCAGCCGAGGATGATGGCCTGGGCGCCACGCGCCGCCAGGGACTCGATCACCCGTTGGTACACTTCACGCGATGCGTCGCTGATCACCCCGACACACAACTCTTCATAGATGATCCGGTGCACGGCCTGACGCTCTTCCGCGTCCGGTACCAGCACGGTCAGCCCCTGTCCGGCCAGGCGTGACTTGAGAAATTCCTGCTCCATGGTAAATGCGGTGCCCAGCAGGCCCACGGTCAGGGTGCCGGCTTCCACGGCCGCCGCGCCGGCGGCGTCTGCAATATGCAGAAACGGTATCGACACCGCCGCCTCAATGCGCGGCGCCACCAGGTGCATGGTGTTGGTACACAGCACGATGCATTCGGCGCCACCGGCTTGCAGGCGGCGGGCGGCGTCTTCGAGGATCAGCGCCGCGTCATCCCAGCGCCCGGCGTGCTGGGCCCGCTCCACCGGGCCGAAGTCGACGCTGTACATCAACAGTTGTGCCGAACGCAGGGGCCCGAGCTGGTCGCGCACGGTTTGGTTGATGATGCGGTAATACTCGGCGCTGGACTCCCAGCTCATGCCGCCGATAAGGCCGATGGTGCGCATGCGATGCTCCTGAATTGGACGGGCGAGGGCACCACATTACCCAAGCGCTGCGCTTTAGTCATACGCCAGCGTGCGGCATCTGCCATGATCAAGGCTCGCAACATGGGTCACCCAAGGAACACGGCAATGGACGATGTACAACAACTGGGCGAGATGCTTCGTCATTACGCCGACAGCGAAGCCCACAAGAAGCAGCAGTTCGAAGTGCAGTCGGCCCATTGGGCGCAGAAGATCGGCGAGTTGTTCGGCCAGATCGAGCAGTGGCTGGAGCCGGTAAAGACTGTCGGCTTGCTGGAAGTGCAGCGCGAGGCGTACGTGGCTTCCGGCCCCAGCGTGCCGGTGGAGACTTCCACCTTCAAGACCGAGAAACTGACCATCCATATCGCCGGCAAACCGGTGGAGTTCGTGCCGGATGTGATGGGCGTTGGTGGTTTGATTTCGTTGTCGGTGATGGGCTTGACCGCTGCCCGCTACGGCAGCATTTCCCTGGTGTTGCTGCCGGGCAAAAACGACTGGTTGTGGAAGAAAACCAACGGCCTGAAAGACCCGGACACCTTTGGCTTCGATGCCAACTTCCTGGCGTTGCAGTTGCAGAGTCTGATTCCCCGCGAACGCGGCTAGTCGCTCAATGTGG
>NZ_JAXCIS010000057.1:0-28025 GCF_034044025.1 Pseudomonas sp. SED1 | reverse complement strand
TTGATCTCTACCCGGCTTAATCCCGGGCCAGGGCCTCGATCGGATCCAACCGCGCCGCATTCCTCGCCGGCACAAACCCGAACACAATCCCGATCAACGTTGAACACGCAAACGCCGTCACCACCGACCCCAGGGAAAACACCATTTCCCACTCTTTCACAAACAACGAAAACAGATAGCCGATGGCGAATGACAGCGAAATGCCGATCATCCCGCCAATCAGGCAGACCATCACCGCTTCCACCAGGAACTGCTGGCGAATATCCGATTGCCGCGCGCCCACCGCCATGCGAATCCCGATCTCACGGGTGCGCTCGGTCACCGACACCAGCATGATATTCATCACCCCGATGCCCCCCACCAGCAACGAAATCACCGCGATCAACGACAGCAGCAACGCCAGGGAGCGGCTGGTTTTCTGCACCGTCTGCATGATGCTGTCGAGGTTGTTGGTGAAGAAATCCTTGGTGCCGTGGCGCTGCAACATCAGCTTGGTGACGTTCTCTTCCACCACTTTGCTCGGCTGGCCGTCCTTGATACGCACGGTGATGCTGTCCAGATGGCGCTGGCCCAACAGCCGCCCCGCGGCCGTCTCATACGGCACCCACACGTTCAGCGCCTTGCTGGCGGCAAACATGTTTTTGTTGTCCGCCGTCACCCCGATCACCGTGCACGGCAGGCTGCCCACCAGGATCACCTGGCCCAACGGATCCACCCCGGGCCCGAACAACCGATGGCGCGTATTGTGGTCGATCACCACCACCTGGGCCTGGCGTCGGGCGTCGCTTTCGCTGAAGGTAATCCCGGCTTCGAGCTTCAGGCCCTTGACCTGGAAGTAGCGGTCGCTGACGCCATTGACCTGGGCATCCAGGTCGATGTTGCCGTAACGCAATAACAGGTTGCGCCCCACCACCGGTGTGGCGCTGTCGACGTAATACAGCTGGTTCAGCGCCTCCACATCCGACGGCAACAATGTCTCGATGGCCGAGGCGCGGCTGTCGCCGAAACTCTTGCCGGGGAAGATGTCGATGGTGTTGCTGCCAATGGCCTGGATGTCCTTGAGCACATAGCGCTTCGCGCCTTCACCGATGGCCGAGATCGACACCACCGAGGTAATGCCGATGACGATGCCGAGCATGGTCAGCAAGGTGCGCATGCGATGGGAAATCAGCGCAACCCAGGCCATGTTGAAGGCCTCCTTGAACAGCCCGAGGCTGGCCACCAACTTGCGCGCACCGCTGCGCTTGGGCTCGATGGGCGCTTCGGTGGGCAGGTCGAGGCCGACGCTCTCATTGGCGCGGTCACTGACGATCTCGCCATCGCGCACCTCAATGATCCGCTGGGCATTCGCCGCGACTTTCGGGTCGTGGGTGACGATGATCACGGTGTGCCCGGCGGCGTGCAGCTCGGCCAGGATGCGCATCACTTCCTTGCCGCTGTGGGTGTCGAGGGCCCCGGTAGGTTCATCGGCGAGGATCACTTCGCCGCCGTTCATCAAGGCCCGGGCGATACTCACCCGCTGTTGCTGGCCGCCGGAAAGCTGGCTCGGACGATGGGTCAAGTGCCCCGACAAACCCAGGCGAGCCAACAACTCTCCGGCGCGGCTATGCCTGGCGGTTTCCGGCGTACCGGCATAAATCGCCGGCATTTCCACGTTATGCAACGCGCTCAGATGCGCAAGCAGGTGGTAACGCTGAAAGATAAAACCGAAGTAGTCGCGGCGCAGTTCGGCCAGTTGCTCATCCCCCAGGGTGCGGGTTTCGATGCCATTGATCTTGTAGCTGCCGGCGGTGGCGTAGTCGAGGCCGCCGAGAATGTTCATCAGGGTCGATTTACCCGAGCCCGAGGCCCCGGTGATCGCGACCATTTCTCCGGCATTGATGGTCAGGTCGATGCCCTTGAGGGCAATGAACTCGCGGTCACCGGCCATGAAACTGCGGACGATGCCTTTAAGCTCCAGCAGTGGCTGAGTCATCAATCAGCCCCCCGCCACGGCGGGCGATGGATCACCGATCACCACCTTGTCGCCTTCGGCCAGGCCATCAAGGATCTGCACCTTGACGTTGTTGTTGATGCCGGTCTTCACCTGTCGCGTGTTGGCCTTGCCCTTGGCGTCCAGCACCCGCACCGGGAAGCTGCCGTCGGCATTGCGCGGGCCGAGTGCGGCCACCGGCACGGTCAGTGCGGCCTTGGCGGTGTCGAGCACGATCCGCACCTGGGCGGTCATGGCGATGCGCAGGCGGTGGTCGGGGTTGGGTACGTCGAACAGCGCGTTATAGAACACCGCGGTGTTTTGTTTTGGGGTGCCGGCGGTCTGGGTTTCGAGGAAGTTTTGCGGGGCCGGTTCAGTGCCGCGCAGTTTGGCGTAGTAGCGTTTGTCGGCCTCGCCGAGGATGGTGAAATACACCTGCTGGCCGGGGCTGATGTGGATCACGTCGGCCTCGGAGACCTGGGCCTTGACGGTCATGGTGTCCAGGTCTGCCAGCTTAAGCAGGACCGGCGCCAGTTGGCTGGCGATCACGGTTTGGCCTTCCTGAGTCACGATGCCCACCACATCGCCGTCGATCGGCGCGACGATGCGGGTGTAGGCCAGGTTGATCTTGGCGGTGTCGATCTGGATGTGGGCGCTTTTGATCTGGGCGTCGAGGGACATCAGATTGGCGCGCTGTACCTCGTAGTTGGACTCGGCGGTTTCGAAGTCCTGGCGGGACACGGATTCGTCCTCTTGCAGGCCCTGGTAGCGCTCGTAGACGGATTTGGTTTCCTTGAGTTGAGCCGCGGTGGCGCGGCGTTGGGCCTGAAGGTTTTCTTCGTCGACCTCGGCTTTGCGCAGGGTGTTTTGCAGGATCAACGGGTCGATTTCGGCGAGCCATTGGCCCTTCTTGACCTTGTCGCCGACCTTTACCTTCAAGGATTTGAGCTGGCCGGAGACCTGGGCACCGACGTCGACCTGCTTGACGCCTTCGAGCAAGCCGGTGGCCAGGACGGCGTTTTCGATGTCACTGCGTTCGGCGGTGGCGGTCAGGTATTGCGGCGCGTCTGCCGGGGCCTGCACGGTGTAGATAATCAGGCCCGCTGCGACGGTCAACACCAGGGCCAATCCTGCTTTTCGATACTTTGACTTTTCCATAAATGACCATAAGAGGGGTTGAAATGGGTCCGGCTTTTGGCTCGAAGTACATATCCGTTTTTTGGGTAACGGCTGATATGGGTTCCGCTCTTACAGCGGCCAGCGTGGTTTAACGGGGCGCCTGAGATCAAAAGCGGGCACGGTCCAAATGTGGGAGCGGGCTTGCTCGCGAAGGTCGTTAACGATGACGTTGGCATCCTGAATGAACGCGGCGCCCTCAGGTTTTTCGCGAGCAAGCTCGCTCCTACAGGCGTTTGCCAAAAGTGACCCGCTGTAAGAGCGGAACCCTAAGTGGCCGTTACCGCAGCAACGGATATGTACACCATCAAAAGCCCTCACAAAACCCGCTCCCCAACCACAACCCCATCCCGCCACCAAGCCGCCAAACTAAAAACATTCGGCGCCTTGAGCAGCGAAAAATGATTCCCGGGCCCATACCAAACCTCCAACACCCCCACACACCCGCGCCACCCCTCAACCATCAACCCCTGCTCCCGCAGATTCCCCGCCGCATCCAGAGTCGGATCCTCCGCCAACACCAACCGCACCACCCCCTCATACCGCCGAACAGGCCGATAAACCGTACGCAACGCCGACGCATACGTCCGCGCCGGCCCATCCATCGCCTCCACCGAAGACCGCGCAGGCAACAACCCGACCCCCACCATCCCCCCATGCAACAACCGCCGCTGCTCCACCTCATCCCTCCCGGCAAAATCCACCGCATCAATCCCCAGGGACTTACCCGAAGCCACCTGCATCGACTCAATCAGCCGCAACAACGCCGCCGTCGTCGTATAGGGCCTACCCACCAACCCATTCCCCCCGGGCGCCTCGCTGTCGATCAGCGTCAACGAAGCCACCTCACGCCCCTGGGCTTGCAATCGCGCGGCCATCTCAAACACCACCCAACCGCCAAACGAATGCCCGACCAAATGCACCGGCCCCTGCGGACACTCCTGCTCCAGCGCCTGCAAATAACAGCGCGCCGCCGCCTCGACCTGACTGTGCGGCACCGCCTCCCCATCCAGCCCGCGCGGCTGCAAGCCAAAGATCGGCCAGTCCCGGCCCAGCGCCTCGGTCAACCCTACAAACCCGGTCACGCTATCCCCCGCCCCCGGCACACAGAAAATCGGCGCATGCCCGGCGCGTCCGTTCTGGATCCGCAACAACGGCTGATGCACCGCCACACTCGGCGCCTCGCTCGACGCCAGAGCCCCACCCAACGCCTGCCCCAACGCCTGGATATGCGGTGCCTGCATCATGCTCTGGTGATCCCCCGGCACTTCAATCCGGCGCAATTGCCCCGCCGCCAGCGCCTCATCCCAATCCAAATCCAGGCTACGTCGCGACAGCTCCGTCGGCCGCTCTGCGGCGCTGAACAGGTGCACCGCCAACGGCATCGGGAACAGGCTGTAATGCGCCAGCGCATGCCCATGCCCGACTTCCCGCTCGATAAAACTCAACAGGTCCGCGTCCGAAGCCGCCGCCATCTGCGCGTACAACAAATGCCGATCGCGGCAGCGTTGCAACAGCCCAGCAAAATCCAGCTGTCCAATCTGCGCGTCCAGTTGCTCAAGGCTTGCCAGCTCATCCACACCTCCCTGTGCCTTCCAATACGCCATGCACTGCAACAGCAAATGCCGCTTGAGGGCATCCGGTCCGGCCCAGCGCGCCTTGCCCTGGTCGGTCATGCGCGGCACGTAGCTGTCGATCAACCCGAGGAACGCCACCGGTTCGTCCAGCCCCTGCAGTTGCATCGCCACTTCGTAGGCCAACACCCCGCCAAACGACCAACCCGCCAGCCGATACGGCCCATGGGGTTGCACAGCCCGAATAATCCCCACCAGCCGCGCCGCCAGGCCTTCCATGGTCTGCAACTGCGGTTCACCGAGAGGCGCGCCGGGCAAGCCGTAGATCGGGTAATCCCCCGGCAGATGCCGGCCCAGCGCCGGGAAATACACGTCCATGCCGCTGAACTCATGCACCAGGAACAATGGCGGCTGGCTGCCGCTGGCGCGCACGGTGATCAGCGAGCTGTCGTCCTCCCGCACCGTGCGTTGACTGAGCATCGAGGCAACCGAGGCCACGCTGGCGTGCTGGAACAGCTCCGCCAGAGACACCGCAAGCCCCGCCTCTTCCATCAGGTTGACCAGCCGAATCGCCAGCAACGAATGCCCGCCCAGTTCGAAGAAACTGTCGTGCCGACCGACCTGCTCCAGCCTCAACACCTCGGCCCAGAGGCGGGCCAAGGTCTGTTCCAGCTCATTGGCCGGTGCTTCAAACACACGGCTTACCAGCGCTTCCATCGCAGGCACCGGCAGAGCCTTGCGGTCGACTTTGCCGTTGGCCGTCAGGGGCATTTTTTCCAGTGGCACATAGGCCGACGGCACCATGTAGTCCGGCAAATGCTGCAACAGATGACTGCGCAGCACGTCGATCGCGAGTGGCTCACCGGTGTAGTACGCCACCAGGCGCTTATCGCCAGGCGCATCCTCCCGCGCAAGCACCACCACATCCTTGATCCCGCTGCAGGTCGCCAGACGCGCTTCGATTTCACCCAACTCGATGCGGAAACCGCGGATCTTCACCTGGTCGTCATTGCGCCCGATGCACTCCAGCAGCCCGTCCGCCGACCAGCGCCCAAGGTCGCCGGTGCGGTACAACAAGCCATCGCCAAATGGATCATCGACAAATTTTTCGGCCGTCAGCTCCGGCCGGTTCAGATACCCCTTGGCCACACCGTGCCCGCCAATGCAGATTTCCCCGACCACCCCCAGCGGCACCGGCTGCAAGTGCGCGTCCAGCACATGGATTTGCGTGTTGGAAATCGGCCTGCCGATCGGCACGCTTTCAGCATCGGCGGCGATAGCCTGCACCTCATAGGTGGTGGCGTAGGTGGTGGTTTCCGTCGGGCCGTAGCAGTGCACCAGGCGCAATGCGGGCGCCTGGGCCAGCAGGCTGCGGAATGCCGCCGGGTCCGCCCGTTCGCCGCCGCACAACAGGATGCGCAGCCCGGCCAACGCGTCGGGAATCAGCTGCACGTACTGGTTGAACAGCGCGGTGGTGACGAACAGGATCGTCGCGCCGCCCGCCTTCAATACTCGGCCAAACGCGCCCGGGTCGAGCAAGGTGGCATGGTCGATCACCAGCACCTGGCCGCCGTTGAGCAACGGCCCCCAAACGTCCATGGTGCTCGCGTCGAACGCCGGGTTGGAGGCGAACGCCACGCGATCATGGGCGTTGAAATCGGCATAACCGTTGTTGATCACCAGCCGCGTGATGCCCCGGTGCGGCACCAGCACGCCCTTGGGGGTGCCGGTGGAGCCGGAGGTGTACATGATGTATGCCACCCGCTCGGAGGACTGCGACAGGTCCGGGTTATGACTCGGTTGCGGGTCCAGGGCCAGGGTGTCGAGGTCGATGCGTCGGGCCGGGTACTCGACGGACTCACTGCTGTGGGTCAGCAGCCAGACCGCGCCGCTGTCCTGCACCATAAAGGCCTGGCGCTCGGCCGGGGCGTTGATGTCCAGCGGCACGTAGGCCGCCGCGCATTTGAGGATTGCCAGTTGACTGAGCACCAGGTCAATCGAGCGCGGCAGCAGGATCGCCACATGATCGCCAGGCTGCACGCCCAAGGTGCGCAGGTGATGGGCCAGTTGGTTGGCGCGGGTGTTCAGCACGCCATAAGTCAGGGTGTCCTCGCCATGCACCACAGCGATGGCGCTCGGACGTGCCTGGGCCTGGGCTTCGAACAGACGCTGCACGGTATGTTCGTGAGGGAACTCCCGTTGGGTGGCGTTGAACTCCAACCGCAGCTTTTCACGCTCCGCCGGCGGCAATATCGACAGTTGGCTGATTGCGCCTCGGGCATTCTGTTCCAGCGCCTGCACCAGCTGTTCCAGGGCGACATGCAGGTACTGACAGAGACGCGGCGCGCCTTGCCCCATGACATCAAAGCTAAACCCGTCACCCAGGTCATCGACACTCAGGGATAGCGCAAAGTTGGTGCGTTCCTCCGCCTTGAGCATTTGCATGCCCTGCCAGGCCTCGGCCACCCCGCCAGCGTGCGGCGCGCTGTGGCGATAGTTGAACAGCACGCTGAACAGCGGCGTATTGGCCGGCAACCCGCTGCAACGTTGGGCCAAGGCCAGTGGCGCATGCTCGTGACTGAGCAGTTGGGTCAGGCTGGCATGGGTCGCCATCAACGCCGCGTGCACCGTGCGCTCACCCAGGTCGACCCGCAGCGGCAGGGTGTTGATGAATACGCCCAATGCGCGTTCGGCGCCTTCACCGCCTTGTAACCGACCCAGCAATACGGTGCCGAACACCACCTGCTCACGGCCAGAAACCTTGGCCAATACCTGCGCCCAAGCCAGGTGCATCAGGCTCGCCGCACTTATCCCAAGATGACGCGCCAGGATGCGCAAGCGCCCGCTCAGCAGTGGGTCAACGCTCAGGCGTGCCTGCTGCGCTTCACCCGGTGCATTCAGTGCCAGCGTCGGCTCATCGATCTCCCCGAGCATCTCGCGGAAGAATGCTTCGTGCTCTTCCTCACGCATTCCCAGGCGTGTCTGCGCCACATAGTTGCGATACGGCACCGCCGCCCCCAACTGCTCGTGATGGCCCAACAGACAGGCTTGCATCTCGTGTTGCAATACTTCCAACGCCACGTGATCCATCACCAAATGATGGAACAGCAACAACGCAACCACCCGTTGGTTGGCCGGGTCCTCGGCGTACACCAGGCGCATCAACGGTGCCCGCCCCAGGCCCAGGCGATGCTGATGAAAGCGCGCCTGCAATTGCCCCAGCACATCGCCCGCGACCTGAATCGCCTCGACCTGCAACGATGCCTGGCGCCACACCACTTGCACCGGTTCTTCCAGCCCGTCCCAGTGCATCGACGAGCGCAGGATGTCATGCCGCTCAATCACCGCCTGCAAGGCCTGGGCGAACGCTTCAAGGCGCTCGACGCTGGCGAAGGCGAACTGCGCCTGCAACAGGTACGCGTCACCCTGTTGCACTGCGCGATGGTGATACAGGATCCCGGCCTGTAACGGCGCCAGCGGGTAGATGTCCTGCACGTTGGCCGCGCCGCCGGGAATGCTCGCGACAAGGCGGTCGATGGCGGACTGCTCCAGGTTCACCAGCGGGAGCATGTCCGGGGTGATCCGCGTGCACTCCGCGGCAATCCCATTGGCCGGCACCACCACTTCGCGACCACCACCCACGGCAGCCGCCAAGGCTGCAAGGGTGGGCTGGCCAAACAACACTTTCACATCCGCCGACAACCCGACGCGGCGCATGCGGCCGATCAAGCTGGCGGCCAACAGCGAGTGGCCGCCCAGCTCGAAGAAATGGTCATGCCGCCCCACCCGCTCCACCTTGAGCAAATCAGCCCAGAGGCCAGCCAGGGTGATTTCGGTTTCACCCATGGGCGCGACGTATTCCCGGGCGATCACCGATTCCAGGCCCGGTACCGGCAATGCCTTGCGGTCGAGCTTGCCGTTGGGGCTCAGGGGCAAGGCCTCCAGATGCATGAAGGTCGCCGGCACCATGTAGTCCGGAAGCTGCTCCAGCAGGTGGCTGCGCAGGGCATCGATGTCGGCCTGCACGCCGGTGTAGTAGGCCACCAGACGGGAATCGCGGGCGACCACAGCGGCTTCGTTGATCTGCGGGAATTGCAGCAGTCGCGCCTGAATCTCACCCAGCTCGATGCGCAGGCCACGGATTTTCACCTGGTCGTCATTGCGGCCCAAATACTCGATGGTGCCGTCCGGCAGGTAGCGCCCGACGTCGCCGGTGCGGTACATCCGGCCGTTGCTGAACGGGTCCTTGAGGAAGCGTTCGGCCGTCAGCTCAGGACGGTGCAAGTAACCCCGCGCCACTTGCACGCCACCGATGAACAGCTCGCCCACCACACCCAACGGCACCGGCTGCAACTGCCCGTCCAGGAGGTACATGCGGGTGTTGGCAATCGGCTTGCCGATAGGCGTGTTGTCTGGCGTAACCGGTCCGGCGCAATCCCAAGCCGTCACGTCCACCGCCGCTTCAGTCGGGCCGTAGAGGTTGTACAAACCGATGCCCGGCAACTGCTGTTTGAAACGGCGCACCAGGCTGCCGGGCAGCGCTTCACCGCTGCACATCACCCGCACCAGCCCGGCGCTCTGGCTGACGTCGCCATGGGCCAGGAACACGTCCAGCATCGAAGGCACAAAGTGCAGTGTGCTGATCTGCTCGGACTCGATCACATCACACAGGTAGGCCGGGTCTTTATGCCCGCCAGGACGCGCCATCACCAACCGGGCGCCAGTGAACAGCGGCCAGAAAAACTCCCACACCGACACGTCGAAGCTGAACGGAGTTTTCTGCAACACCCTGTCCTGCGCAGTCAGCCCGTACTCGTCCTGCATCCACAGCAGGCGGTTGACCACACCCGCGTGCTCGTTGATCACGCCCTTCGGTTGGCCAGTGGAACCCGAGGTGTAGATCACATAGGCCTGATGCTGCGCGGTCAGCCCGTCCACTCGTGGGTTGGACGTTGCTTGGTGCTGCCAGGTGCTCCGGTCCAGGTCCACCACCGGCACTGTGACGTCGCCCAGCAGCGCACGGGTTTCGCCCTGCACCAGCACGGCTGCCGGGGCGCTGTCCTTGAGCATGTAGGCGATACGTTCCAGCGGATACGCCGGGTCCAGCGGCACATAGCCGCCGCCCGCCTTGAGGATCGCGAACAGGCCAATGACCATCTCCAGGCCGCGCTCGACGCAAATCGCTACCCGCGAATCCGGCTGAACACCCAGCTCCCACAGATGGTGGGCCAACTGATTCGCCCGTTCGTTCAGCTCGCGATAGCTCAGGCACTCCGAGCCTGCCTTCACCGCCAGCGCATCCGGCGTTCGTGCAACCTGGGCTTCGAACATACCGTGCAGCGTCTGGTCGAGGTTGTAATCCACGGCGGTGCCGTTGAAGTCCAACAGCAGGTGCTGGCGCTCCCGCGCTTCCAACAATTCAGCGTGCTCCAGCACCGCCTGGTCGTTATCCACCATGGCCTGCAGCACCCGGGTGAAGTAGCCGACATAACGCTGCATGGTCGACTCATCAAACAACGCGATGGCGTATTCCAGGGTGCCGCGAATTTCGCCCCGGGTCTCGCCGAGGTTCAGGGACAGGTCGAACTTGGCAAAGTGACTGTCCTCCACAATCCCTTCAAGGCTCAGGTCGCCCAGGGCCAGGACCGGCGCATCGCTGTCCTGCCAGGTCAACATCGTCTGGAACAGCGGGCTATGGGCCAGGCTGCGCAATGGCCGGGTGATTTCCACCACCTGCTCAAACGGCAGATCCTGATGAGCCTGGGCGTCCAGGGCCAGCCCCTTGACCCGCGCCAGCAGCGCCTCGGCACTCAACTCGCCCGAGGTATCGATGCGCACCGCCAGGGTGTTGACGAACAGCCCGATCAAGCCTTCCACCTCGGCCCGCTGGCGGTTGGCGACGGGCGAGCCAATCACCACTTCCTCCTGCCCGGCCAAGCGCGCGAGCAACGAAGCCCACGCCGTCATCATCACCATGTACAGCGTGGTGCCGTGGCGCTGGCTGAGGGCCTTGAGCCCGGCGGTCAGGCGTTCATCCAGGCGCACGTCGACACTGCTGCCGGCGTAGTCCTGCTGGGCCGGGCGTGGGCGGTCGGTCGGCAACATCAGCAATGCCGGGGCACCGGCCAGGGTTTGTTGCCAGTAGCTGCTCTGGCGATGCAGCACTTCACCGCTGAGCCACAGGCGCTGCCACACGGCGAAGTCGCTGTACTGGATCGGCAATGGCGGCAATGGGTCAGCCTCACCACGGCTGAAGGCTTGGTACAACGCCATCAGTTCGCGGGTCAGCACGCCCATGGACCAGCCATCTGACACGATGTGGTGGATGGTCAGCAGCAACACGTGATGATCCTCGGCCATGATCACCAGGCGCCCGCGCAGCAATGGGCCGCGCTGCAAATCGAAAGGCGCCGAAGCTTCGCCCTGGATCAAGGCTTCCAGCACCTGCTGTGCTTCGGGGTGACGACGCAGGTCCTGCACTTGCAGCGGCATCATCTCTTCAGGCGGCACGATCAGCACGTGGGCGTGGTCATCCTGCTGGGCGAACCGGCTGCGCAAGGTCTCGTGCCGCGCGACAATCCGCGCCAGGGCCCGTTGCAGTGCATCGACGTGCAACTGCCCACGCAGGCGCAGGCCGATGGGAATGTTGTAAGCGGTGTTGGCGCCTTCCATCAACGCCAGAAACCACAAGCGTTGCTGGGCAAACGACAGCGGCAAATCCTCATCCCGCGCCGTCGGCAGGATATCCGGCAAGGTGCTGCGCCCGGACTGGGCAAGCACCTGCGCCACCGCCGCCAGTTCGGCATTGGCAAACAAATCGCCCAGCGCCAGATCAACCCCAAGCCGCTGGCGAACCTGGGACACCATGCGCATGGCCAGCAACGAATGGCCCCCCAACTCAAAGAAATGATCCTGGCGGCCCACGCGTTCCACTTGCAGCACGTCGGCCCAGATTTGCGCGAGGACGGTTTCGATATCGCCATGAGGCGCTTCGTACTCACGGGTGAAGACGGCGGCCAGGTCCGGCTTTGGCAGGGCCTTGCGGTCCAGCTTGCCGTTGGCAGTCAGGGGCAATGCATCGAGTTTTACGTAGGCCACCGGAACCATGTAGTCCGGCAGATGTGCCACCAGATGTGCGCGAATCTCGCCCACATCGAGGGGGTCGAACTGCGGGTTTTCGGTGAAGTAAGCCACCAGTCGGGACTGGCCGGGCTGGTCTTCACGGGCCAGCACCACCACTTCCTGAAGGCCGGGCAACTGGTTGAGGCGGGTTTCGATTTCTCCCAGTTCGATGCGCACCCCACGGATTTTCACCTGGTCGTCGTTGCGGCCCAGGTACTCGATATTCCCGCCCGGCAACCAGCGCGCGAGGTCGCCGGTGCGGTACATACGGCCCGGATTGAATGGGTCATCCAGAAAGCGCTCGGCAGTCATTTCCGGACGGTTCAGATAACCCCGCGCCACGCCCTTGCCGCCCACATACAGTTCACCGGCAACGCCCATGGGCACCGGGCGCTGCAGTTCGTCCAACAGGTAAACCCTGGCATTGGCGATGGGTTTGCCAATATGCAACGGCTGCCCGGGTTCAATCCGCCCGGAGGTGGCGACCACCGTGGCTTCGGTGGGGCCGTAGTTGTTGATCACCTCGAAACGCTGTGCCCGGGGGAACTGGCGCAGGCGGTCGCCGCCAATCAGCAAGGTGCGCAAGGTCGGGTGTTCGATGTTCTGGCTGAACGCATATTCGGCCACCGGCGTGGGCAGGAAACACACGTCCAGTGGTTGTGCGCGCCACCATTCCAGCAGCGCGTCGATGTCCTCTGCGCCGTCATGGGCCGGCGGCAGGTGCAAGGTCGCGCCCACGCACAGGGCCGGCCAGACTTCCCAGGCCATCGCGTCAAAGCCGAACCCGGCGACGCTGGCGGTGTGACGGCCGGCGCACAGGTCAAACGCGGTGCAATGCCAGTCCACCAGGTTGGCCACGGTGTGGTGTTCCACCATCACGCCTTTGGGCAGGCCGGTGGAGCCGGAGGTGTAGATCACGTAGGCCAGGTTGGACGGTGTGACAGCGACCTGCGGGTTGCTGGCCGTATGCTGATGCCAGGTAAAACGGTCCAGGTTGATCACCGGCACGTCGAGTGCGGGCAGGCGCTCCAGCAGCGCGTGTTGCGTCAGCACCGCGACCGGGGCGCTGTCACTGAGGAGGTAGCTCAGGCGCTCGGCCGGGTGCGACGGGTCCACCGGTACGTAGCAGGCGCCGGCCTTGAGGATCGCCAGCAATCCGGCCAGGGTGTCCAGCCCGCGTCGGGCGACGATGGCCACGCGGTCGTCGGGTTTTACCCCCAGGGCCAGCAGGTGATAGGCCAGCAGGTTGGCTTGTTGGTTCAATTCGGCGTAGGTCAGCTGACGGCCTTGATACACGGCGGCCACCGCGTCCGGGGTCAGCAACGTTTGCGCTTCGATACGCCCGTGCAGGGTGGTGCCTTGTGGGAACTCGACCGCTGTTGCGTTGAATTGCTCCAGCAGATGCCGCCGCTCAGCCTCGGGCAGCACCGACAGACGATTCAACGAGGTGTCGGGCGCCTGCTCCAGCGCCTGCACCATGTTTCCCAGGGCCGTTTGCACATAAGCACAAACAGCCTGCGCATCGACTTGGGTACTCGCCAGCAAACGCAGGATAAACCCGTCCCCCAGGTCATCGACACTCAGGGTCAACGGGTAGTTGGTGCGCTCCTCGGAGCTCAAGATCTCGATGCCCTGCCAGGCCGCCGCCGCGTCGGTACTGGTGCCCGAGCCACTGTGGCGATAGTTGAGCAATGCGCTGAACAGCGGCATCGGCGCGGCCACACCACTGCACCGCTGGGCCAGGGCCAAGGCGGCATGTTCATGACGCAACAAGGTGGTCAACCGCGCGTGCGTGGCCTTGACCCCGGCGCGCACCGCTTCGGCGCCGACATCCACGCGAAACGGCAAGGTATTGATGAAAATCCCCAGGGCCCGGTCCGTGGCGTGCCCACCCTGCATGCGGCCCATCAAGACGGTGCCGAACACCACCTGCGCCTTGCCTGCCAGGGCACTCAATACCTGCGCCCAGCCCATATGGAACAGGCTGGCGGCACTCACCCCCAACTGCCGCGCCTGGGCCCGCAAACGCTGATTGAGCGCTGGCGGCAACGGCCAGTCGACTTCGGCAATCTCCTGGCCGTCGCCCTGCACATCCTGCAAACCAAACGGCAAGGTCGGCTCAGTGATGTCCCCGAGCATCTCGCGAAAGAACGCTTCGTGTTGCTGCTCGCTGATCCCCAGGCGCGCCTGGGCCACGTAGTTACGAAAAGGCACCGCCTGGCCCAACTGATCCCCCTGGCCCTGCAAGTAAGCCTGCATTTCGTGGCGCACCACGTCCAGGGCGCTGTGGTCCAGGGCCATGTGGTGGAACAACAGCAAAGCGACCATGCGCTGCCGGGCTTCATCCCAGGCGCCTACAAGGCGAACAAGCGGTGCGCGGGTGACGTCCAGGCGGTAGTGACGGCCATCAAACATGCTATGCAACTGGGTCGCGATATCCCCGTCGGCGGGGTTCAGTTCAATCAGTTGCACCGGCAATCGAGCCGCGCGCCATACCACTTGCGAAGGCTCTTCCAGGCCCTCCCAGATCACGGAGGTGCGCAGGATGTCATGGCGATCCATCACGCCCTGCAATGCCTGGGCAAAGCCCTTGAAACGCTCAAGGCTGTCGAAGGCGAACTGCGACTGCATGACGTAGGGGTCGCCGTGTTCGGCACTCACATGGTGGTAAAGAATGCCTTCCTGCAGCGGTGCCAGCGGGTAGATGTCCTGTACGTTGGCCGCGCCGCCGTCGACGGTTTCGATGATGCGGTCAATCGAGGCCTGGCTCAGGCTCGACAGCGTCAGCATCGCCGGCGTAATCCGCTGGGCACCGGCGGGAATGCCATTGGCCGGCACCTCGACTTCACCGGCCTTGGTGGCCGAGTACTCTCCGGCCTTGATCAGCTCGATCAGCGCCGGTTTATGTTCGCGCAGCGAGGCCACCAATGCCGGGTCACTCAGGGCCTGTTTATTGCCCTGCACCGACAACTGGTCGCCCTTGAGCGCCAGTTGTACATCCTTGGTCTTGAGTGTCGCCAACAGTTCAATGATGCTCACAGGACGATCTCCATTCGTTCGGTAATTGCGGCGTAGCCCGCCAGGGTCGGTTGTTCGAACAGCCCCCGCACATCGGCTTCCATACCTTCCTGACGCAAGCGCCCGATCAAGCTGACAGCCAGCAGCGAGTGCCCGCCCAGCTCGAAGAAATTGTCATGGCGCCCTACCCGCTCCACCTTCAGCAGCTCGGCCCACAAGCGCGCCAGGGTGATTTCGGTGTCGCCCACCGGGGCTTCGTACTCGCGCACGATCAGCGACTCAACGCCTGGCGCCGGCAGCGCCTTGCGGTCGAGTTTGCCGTTGGGGCTCAACGGCAAGGCCTCCAGGTGCACGAATACCGCCGGCACCATGAAGTCCGGCAAGCGCGCCAGCAGATGGGCACGCAGTTGTTCGATATCCGCCTGCACGCCGGTGTAGTACGCCACCAGGCGCTCGTCCCGGGCTAACACCACCGCTTCATTGACCTGTGGGTATTCGGTCAACCGCGCCTGAATTTCCCCCAGCTCGATGCGCAGGCCACGGATTTTCACCTGGTCGTCGTTGCGGCCCAGGTACTCGATATTGCCGTCCGGCAGGTAGCGCCCGATGTCACCAGTGCGGTAAAGGCGACCAGCACTGAACGGGTCCTTGAGGAAGCGTTCAGCCGTAAGCTCAGGGCGGTGCAAGTAGCCGCGAGCGACTTGAACACCACCAATGAACAGCTCGCCGACCACGCCCAAGGGCACCGGCTGCAAGCGGGCGTCCAGCAGGTACATGCGGGTATTGGCGATAGGCTTGCCGATCGGTGTGTTATCCGGCACCTCGGGCCTTGCGCAGTTCCACGCGGTCACATCCACCGCCGCCTCAGTCGGGCCATACAGGTTGTACAAACCGATGCCCGGCAACTGCCGCTTGAAGCGTCGCACCAGGCTGCCCGGCAAGGCTTCGCCGCTGCACATCACCCGCAGCAGGCCGGCACTCTGGCTGACATCGCCGTGGGCCAGGAACACGTCGAGCATCGACGGCACGAAGTGCAAGGTGGTGATCTGTTCGGCTTCGATCACCTCGCACAGGTAAGCCGGATCCTTGTGCCCGCCGGGGCGCGCCATGACCAACCGTGCACCGGTGAACAAGGGCCAGAAGAACTCCCACACCGACACGTCAAAGCTGAACGGGGTTTTCTGCAGGACCGCGTCGCGGGCGGTCAGGCCGTAGGCATCCTGCATCCACAGCAGGCGGTTGACCACGCCTGCGTGCTCGTTGATCACGCCCTTGGGCTGGCCAGTGGAACCGGAGGTGTAGATCACGTAGGCCTGGTGCTGCGGGGTCAGTCCGTCGACGTGCGGGTTGGACAGCGCCTGGTGCTCCCAGGTGTTCCGGTCCAGATCCACCACGGGTACCGCCACATCGCCCAGCAGCGAACGGGTTTCGCCCTGCACCAGCACCGCCGCCGGCGCGCTGTCTTGCAGCATGTAGGCGATTCGCTCCAGCGGATACGCCGGGTCCAGCGGCACATAACCACCACCGGACTTGAGAATGGCGAACAGGCCGATGACCATCTCCAGGCCACGCTCCACACAAATCGCCACCCGCGAATCCGGCTGCACACCCAGCTCGCGCAGATGATGGGCCAACTGATTGGCGCGCGCGTTCAGTTCGCGGTAGCTCAGGTGTTGGTCACCCGCTTTCACCGCCAGTGCATCGGGGGTGCGTTCAACCTGGGCTTCGAACAGGCCGTGAAGGGTCTGATCGAGGTTGTAGCCAACCTCGGTGGCGTTGAACCCGAACAGCAGTTGCTCGCGCTCCTGGGGGCCCAGGATCGACAGGCGATCCAGCGGCAATTGCGGGGCTTGCTCCAGCGCTTCGACCAACCCGAACAACGCCGCCTGCATGTAACCGCAAATACGCTGCGCGCCAATCTGCGCGGGGGTCATCGCGGTCAACCGGAAACCGTCGCCCTGGTCATCCACGTTCAAGGTCAGCGGGTAGTTGGTGCGTTCCTCGCTGGCCAGGGTTTCGATGCCCTGCCAGGCCGGGGATACCGCCGCTTGCTGGCTGTCGCTATGGCGATAGTTGAGCATGGCGCTGAACAACGGCAACGGCGCCGCCACTCCACTGCAACGCTGGGCCAACGCCAGGGAGGCATGCTCGTGCCCCAACAACGCAGTCAGGCGCGCGTGGGTCGCCTTTACCGCCGCACGCGCACCGATGCCGCCCACATCCACCCGCAACGGCAAGGTATTGATAAACATCCCCAACGCTCGGTCGCTGCCCTTGCCACCCTGCATACGGCCCAGCAGCACCGTGCCAAACACCACGTTGTCCTGGCTCGAGGTGCAGGCCAACACTTGCGCCCAGGCAAGGTGGAACATGCTGGCAGCGCTGACGCCCAGCAACCGTGCTTGAGTGCGCAGGCGTCGGCTCAACGCCGGTGATAACGCTTCACTGACTTCTTCGATGGCACTGCCATCGCCCTGCACATCCTGAAGTCCGAACGGCAGCGTAGGCTCATGGATGTCAGCCAGCATCTCGCGGAAGAACGCTTCGTGCTCCTGCTCACTCACCCCCAGCCGGGCCTGGGCCACGTAATTGCGGTACGGCGTGGCCTCGTCCGTGATGCCGGGCTGGCCCAGCAGGCTGGCTTGCATCTCGTGACGCACGCCGTCCAGCGCCGTGTGGTCGAGGGCAATATGGTGGAACAGCAAAATCGCTACCACACGCTGCTGCCGCGGATCTTCGGCATACACCAGGCGCACCAACGGGGCCTGGGACATCGGCACACGGTAGTGACGAGGATCAAACTGGCGATGCAACTGCGCGAGCACATCACCGGTGCCCATCTGCACTGCCTGCACCGACAGCTCAGCCTCACGCCATACCACTTGCAGCGGCTGTTGCAGGCCTTCCCAGACCACGCCGGTGCGCAAGATATCGTGGCGGTTGATCACCGACTGCAACGCCCGGGCAAACGCCTGCAAACGCTCGAGGCTGTCAAACGCCAGGTGCGATTGCAGCAGGTACGGATCGCCCTGCTGCGCACTGATGTGGTGATAGAAAATCCCTTCCTGCAACGGCGCCAGCGGATAGATGTCCTGCACATTGGCGGCGCCGCCTGGCACGCTGGCGACGATCAGGTCGATGGTCGGCTGATCCAGCTCCACCAGGGACAGCATCGAAGGCGTGATGCGCTGGCAATCGGCAGCGATGCGATTGACCGGCACCACCACTTCCCGGCCACTGCCCACCGCCGCTGCCAATGCGGCCAATGTCGGCTGGCTGAACAGCACCCGCACATCGGCGCTCAGGCCGACCTGGCGCATGCGCTCGATCAGACTCACCGCCAGCAATGAATGCCCGCCCAGTTCAAAGAAGTGGTCATGGCGGCCCACTTGCTCCACCTGCAACACCTCGGCCCAGATTCGCGCCAGGGTGGTTTCGACGTCGCCTTGTGGCGCTTCGTATTCACGGCTGAGCATGGCGGCCTGATCCGGCGCCGGCAGGGCCTTGCGGTCGAGCTTGCCGTTGGCGGTCAACGGCCAACTGTCGAGTTTGACGTAGGCCACCGGCACCATGGCCTCGGGCAATTGGCTGTGCAGCTCGGCGCGCAGGGTTTCGATATCCAGCGGGATTTGCTCGGTGAACCAGGCGACCAAGCGGCCGTCGCGCACCAGCACCACGGCTTCCTTGACGCCTTCGACGGCAGCCAGGCGGGTTTCGATTTCCCCCAGCTCGATGCGCACACCTCGAACTTTTACCTGGTCGTCGTTGCGGCCCAAATACTCAATATTGCCATCCGGCAGCCAGCGCGCCAGGTCGCCGGTGCGGTACATGCGGCCCGGGTTGAACGGGTCATCAAGGAAGCGTTCGGCGGTCAGGTCCGGGCGATTCAAATACCCGCGGGCCACGCCGCTGCCACCTACATACAGTTCGCCCGCCACGCCCACCGGCACCGGACGCTGTTGCTCATCAAGCAGGTACACCGTGGCGTTGGCCATCGGCTTGCCGATATGCAGCGGCTGACCGGCGTGCACGCGGCCAGAGGTAGCGACCACCGTGGCTTCGGTCGGGCCATAGTTGTTGATCACCGCGAAACGGCGCTCCTGATTGAACTGGCGCAGGCGATCACCGCCGATCAACAGGATGCGCAGGCTTGGGTGTTGAAGCTCCTGGCTGAAGGCGTACTCGGCCACCGGCGTGGGCAGGAAGCTCACGTCCAGCGGTTGGGCCAGCCACCAGGCCAGCAATTCGTCGATGTTTTCATTGCCCACCTGGGCCGGTGGCAGGTGCAAGGTCGCCCCTACGCACAACGCCGGCCAGACTTCCCAGGCCATGGCATCAAAGCCGAAACCGGCCACGCTGCTGGTGTGGCTATGGGCGTGCAGGTCAAAGGCTTCGCAGTGCCAGTGCACCAGGTTTTCCACGGTGCGGTGTTCCACCATCACCCCTTTGGGCTGGCCGGTGGAGCCGGAGGTGTAGATCACGTAGGCGAGGTTCGCCGGGGTCAGGCTGGCGATCTGGGGATTGCTCTCACCGGCATACGCGCCATGCAGGTCGACGATGGCCACATCACCAAGCACGCCACGGGTGCTCTCCTCGGCCAGTACCGCGACCGGTGCGCTGTCTTGCAGCAGGTAAGCGATGCGCTCGGCCGGGTAAGCCGGGTCTACCGGGACGTAGGCCGCACCCGACTTGAGAATCGCCAGCAGGCCCACCAGCATCTGCGGGCCGCGTCGGCAGCAGATTGCCACGCGGTCGTCGGGCTGCACGCCCAATGCCAGCAGGTGATGAGCCAGCTGATTGGCACGTTGGTTGAGCTGTTGGTACGTCAGATGCTGGCCGTCCTGGCTCAGCGCAATCGCCTGCGGCAGACGCTCGGCCTGGGTTTCGAAAGCAGCGTGCAGGGTTTGCCCTTGGGGGTAATCACGGGCGGTGGCGTTGAAGGTACGCAGGAGTTTTTCGCGCTCGGCAGCAGGCAGTACCGGCAACTGATTCAGCGGCGTTTCCGGCGTTTGTTCAAGAGCGTCCACCAACTGTTCCAGCGCGCTGTGCATGTAGTCACACAGGCGTTGCGCACCGATGGACTGCAGGGCCAGCACCGTCAGGCCGAAGCCTGTGCCCAGGTCGTCCACACTCAGGGTCAGCGGGTAATTGCTGCGTTCTTCGCCGCCCAGCAACTGCACGCCTTCCCAGATACCGTGGCCGTCGCGGGCCATTTCGCCCGGGGTGCTGTGGCGGTAGTTGAGCAAGGCACTGAACAACGGCATCGAGGTCGGCACGCCACTGCAACGCTGGGCCAGCGCCAGGGATGCATGCTCATGGCCCAGCAACGCGCTGAGCCGGGCGTGGGTCGCCTTGACCCCGACACGAACCGCGATGGCGCCCACATCCACCCGCAGCGGCAAGGTGTTGATGAACATGCCCAGCGCCCGGTCGGCGCCTTCGCCGGCTTGCATGCGGCCCATCAATACGGTGCCGAATACCACGTCCTGACGGCCCGACGCGAGGCCGAGTACCTGGCCCCAGGCCAAGTGCATCAGGCTCGCAGCACTGACCCCCAGTTGCCGGGCCTGCTCGCGAATCCGCAAAGCCAGCACGGCATCGACGGGCAATTCGGCCTCTTCGATATCCCGGCCATCGCCCTGCACATCCTGCACGCCGAAAGGCAGCGTGGGCTCGTCGATGTCGGCGAGCATTTCACGGAAGAATTGCTCGTGCTCCTGGGCGCTGACACCCAGACGAGCCTGGGCCACGTAGTTACGGAACGGTGCCGCAACCGGCAAGTCATCGGCCTGGTTGAACAGGAACGCACGCATTTCCTGGCCGACCACTTCCATGGCGGTGTGGTCCAGCGCCAGGTGATGGAACAGCAGGATGGCCGCGACTCGCTGGTGGGCCGGGTCCTGGGCATACACCATGCGCAGCAACGGCGCCTGGGTGATGTCCAGGCGATAGTGGCGCGCGTCAAAACGTGCGTGCAGTTGTTCGATCACGTCGCCATCGGCCGGGTCCAGCGCAACGTTCTGCACCACCAGTTCGGCATGACGCCACACCACTTGCACCGGGCTGTCCAAGCCTTCCCACACCACGCCGGTGCGCAGGATATCGTGGCGCGCCACGACCTTTTGCAGCGCGCCCATGAAGGCCTGCAACCGTTCGACACTGTCAAACGCCATGCGCGATTGCAGCAGGTACGGGTCGCCCTGTTCGGCGCTGATGTGGTGGTAAAGAATGCCTTCCTGCAACGGTGCCAGCGGGTAGATGTCCTGCACGTTGGCCGCACCGCCAGGCACCGTGGCCACAATGCGGTCGATGGCGGCTTGATCCAGCTTGACCAGGGTCAGCATCGACGGCGTGATGCGCGGGCAATCCGGCGCAATGCCGTTGGCCGGTACCACGATTTCCCGGCCACTGCCCACTGCCGCCGCCAGCGCCGCGAGGCTTGGCTGGTTGAACAACACCCGTACATCGGCGCTCAGGCCGGCCTGGCGCATGCGTTCGATCAGGCTCACCGCCAGCAATGAATGGCCACCGAGTTCAAAGAAGTGATCAAAGCGCCCGACCCGCTCGACTTTCAATACGTCCTGCCAAATCTGCGCCAGCAGGATTTCCACCTCGCCCTCGGGCGCTTCGAAACCACGGCTGAGCAACGAGTCTTGATCGGGCGCAGGCAGGCCCTTGCGGTCCAGCTTGCCATTCGCGGTCAGCGGCAACAGTTCCAGCCAGACATAGGCCGACGGCACCATGTAGTCCGGCAGCCGGCTTTGCAGGTGCGCACGCAACGCCTCAATGCTCAACGGCGCCTGGGCGGTGTAGTACGCCACCAGGCGCTTGTCGCCGGGTTCATCTTCACGGGCCAGCACCACCGTGTCTTTCACGCTGGGAAAGTCGGCCAGGCAGCTTTCGATTTCACCGGGCTCGATACGGAAACCCCGGATTTTCAGCTGATGGTCGTTGCGGCCCTGGTACAGCAAGGTGCCGTCAGCCTGCCAACTCGCCAGGTCGCCCGTGCGGTACAGCAGGCCGTCGCCGAACGGATCGACGATAAACTTCTCGGCGGTCAGTTGCGGCTGGTTCAGGTAACCCTTGGCCACGCCCGCGCCACCGATGTACAGCTCGCCGACGACGCCCAGCGGCACCGGCTGCTGCCGCGCATCCAGCACGTAGGCACGGCTGTTGCCAATGGGTCGGCCAATCGGAATACCGCCCTCACCCACTGACGTGATCTCGAAGGTGGTGGAAAACGTGGTGGCTTCGGTGGGGCCGTAGCCATTCAGAAGATGCTGCGGCGCGCCGTGCTCAAGCACCCGGCCGATCACCTGCGGGTCGAGCACATCGCCGCCGACGATCAGGTAGCGCAGCTGGCGGAACACCGGCATCAACGCATCGGCGTATTGGTGGAACAGCCCCGCCGTCATCCACAGAACGCTGACGGATTGCTCCTGCAGCAGGGCGGCGAAAGCAGCCTGGGACAGCAAGGTGGCGTGTTCGACCACCACCACGCAGCCGCCATTGAGCAGCGGCGCCCAGACGTCGAGGGTACTGGCGTCGAACGCCGGGTTCGAGGCGAAGGCCACCCGGTCACGCGAGTTGAAGTCGGCGTAGCCATTGTTGATGACCAGCCGGGTGACTGCGCGGTGGGGCACCTGTACACCTTTCGGTGCACCGGTGGAGCCGGAGGTGTACATGATGTACGCCACGCTTTCCGCCGACTGGGCGAGGTTCGGGTTATGCGTTGGCTGCATGTCGAGGTTCAGCGCGGCGAGGTCACGCAGCACGTGCTTGGCATGGCTGTCCTGCACCATAAATGCCTGGCGCTCTTCAGGCGCGTTGACGTCCAGCGGTACGTAGACCGCCGCACACTTGAGGATCGCCAACTGGCTGACCAGCAGGTCGATGGAGCGTGGCAGCGCGATGACCACGCTGTCCCCCGGTTTTACGCCTTGATCGATCAAGTAGTGGGCCAGGCGATTGGCCCGCAGGTTGAGATCGCGGTAACTCAGCGACGCATGGCCGTGCACCACCGCCACTGCTTCCGGGCTGGCCAGGGCCTGGGCCTCGAAGAGAGCGTGAACGGTGCTCCCAGCCGGGTAGGCGCAGTTGGTGGCGTTGAATTCCACCAGCACTTGATGGCGCTCGGCTGCTGGCAGGATCGACACTTGATGCAGCGCAGTAGTCGGCGCCTGTTGCAGCGCCGTCACCAGGTTGCGCAAGGCACTGAGCATGTAGTCGCCGACGCGCTGCACATCCACCTCGGCCACGCCCTGCACCGTCAGCGCAAAGCCCACACCGAGGTCATCGACGTTCAGCACCAGCGGGTAGTTGCTGCGTTCCTCGGAGCTGAGAATTTCGATCCCGGCATCGGCGAACGGGCTGGCTCCCGGCGCTTCGCCCGGGGCACTGTGGCGGTAGTTGAGCAAGGTACTGAACAGCGGCAGCGCGCCGGACACGCCACTGCAACGCTGGGCCAGGGACAGCGACGCATGTTCATGCCCCAGCAACTGCGCGAGCCGCGCGTGGGTGGCGCGTACGCCGGCCTGCACACCTACCGCGCCGACGCTGACCCGCAGCGGCAAGGTATTGATGAACATCCCCAGCGCCCGGTCGGCACCCTCGCCGCCTTGCATACGGCCCAGCAATACCGTGCCGAATACCACGTTGTCCTGGCCCGATACCTGGCCGAGGACTTGCGCCCATGCCAGGTGCACCAGGCTGGCGGCGCTGACGCCGAGCTGCCGGGCTTGCTCCCGCAGGCCGAGGCTGAGGGCCGGGTCCACTGGCAAGTGCGCTTCCCGCACACCGCTGCCGTCGCGATTCACGTCGTGCAAACCGAAGGCCAGGGTCGGCTCGTCAATATCGCCGAGCATCTCGCTGAAGAACGCCTCATGCTGCGCAGCGCTCACACCAAGACGCGCCTGGGCCACGTAGTTGCGGTATTGCACGGCGTCCGGCAGCAAGTCGGTTTCGCCTGCGAGGCTCGCGCTCATTTCTTCCACCAGCACCTGCAACGCGGTGTGGTCCAGCAGGATGTGGTGCAGTAGTAGGATGCCGACCTGACGGCCCTGCTCTTCGGCGTAGGCAAAACGCATCAGCGAGGCACGGGACAGGTCGAGGCGATAGTGGCGTGGGTCGAAGCGTGCTTGCAGTTGTGCCAGAACGTCGTCGTGTGGATCGACGTCGACCCGCTCAACCACCAGCAGTGCCTGGCGCAACACCACCTGCACCGGCTCGTCCAAGCCTTCCCACATGATGCCGGTACGCAGGATATCGTTGCGCTCGATCACGCTTTGCAGCGCACGGATAAACGCCTCGACCGGCTCATGGCCGCTGAAGCTGAACTGCACCTGCAACACGTAGGGATCGCCTTCGGTGGTCGCCAGGTGGTGATAGAGGATGCCGGCCTGCAACGGGGCCAGGCCGTAGATGTCCTGCACGTTGCCGACGCCGCCGGGCACATTGGCGACAATGTGGTCGATGGCCTGTTGGTCGAGGTCCACCAGCGGCAGCATGTCGGGGGTGATGTGCCGGGTCGCTTCGCTGATCAGGTTGGCCGGGACCTGCACTTCATGCTGCCCGCCTACCGCAGCGGCCAGCGCGGCCAACGTCGGCTGGCCGAACAGCACCCGCACATCGGCGCTCAGCTCCAGCTGGCGCATGCGCTCGATCAGCTTGACTGCCAGCAAGGAATGGCCACCCAGTTCGAAAAAGTTGTCCTGGCGCCCGACCCGGTCGATCTTCAGCAGGTCTTGCAAGAGGTGGGCGATCGCAGTTTCCACCGTGCCTTGTGGTGCTTCATAACCACGACGGGCCAGGGCGTCGGCGTCGGGTGCCGGCAAGGCCTTGCGGTCGAGCTTGCCGTTGGTGGTGAGCGGGAACGTGTCCAGCAGCACAAAGGCGCTGGGCACCATGTATTCGGCCAGGGACAGCAGCAGGTGGTCCCGCAGCTCGGCGGCCGTGGGTGCGTGATCCTGCTGGGGGATAACGTAGGCCACCAGGCGCTTGTCGCCCGGCTCGTCTTCGCGGGCAATCACCACGGCTTCGCGCACGCCTTCACAGGTAGCCAGGCGTGCTTCGATTTCCCCCAGTTCGATACGGAAACCGCGAATCTTCACCTGGTCATCGTTGCGCCCCAGGTACTCGACACTGCCGTCGGCCAGTAACCGGCCGAGGTCACCGGTCTTGTACAGGCGCAGGCCGGTGACGGGGCCCGCCAGAAAACGTTCGGCGGTCAGCTCATCGCGGTTGAGATAACCCCGCGCAACACCGGCACCGCCGACGTACAACTCACCGACTACACCGCTCGGCACCGGCTCGCGGCGGGCGTCCAGCACATACAGCTGCAAGTCGGGAATGCGCACGCCAATCGGGCTCACGCCAACCAGCAGTGCATCTGCTGCTTCCAACGCACGATAGGTCACGTGCACGGTGGTTTCGGTGATGCCGTACATGTTGACCAGCCGCGTACCCGAGTTGGTCACCCGGGCGTACCACGGTTTGAGAATGCCCGGCTCCAGGGCTTCACCGCCAAAGATCACCTGGCGCAGGGAATGCAGTTGCTGGCTGCGGCCCTGTGCCGCGATCAACTGGCGGAACGCGCTCGGCGTCTGGTTGAGGATGCTCACACCGGCTTCACACAGCAGTGCATAACACTCGTCCGGTGAACGGCTGACCAGTTGCGGTACCACCAGCAATTGCCCGCCGTGCATCAGCGCGCCCCAGATTTCCCACACGGAGAAGTCAAAGGCAAACGAGTGGAACAGCGCCCAGGTGTCATTGGCGTTGAACTTGAACCAGTGCTCGGTGGCGCTGAACAGCCGCGCGACGTTGCGGTGTTCGATCATCACCCCCTTGGGCAAGCCGGTGGAGCCGGAGGTGTAGATCACATAGGCGAGGCTGGACGAGCTGATCGCAACGTTGGGGTTAACGATGGGCTCGTGTTGCAGGCTGTTGAGGTCGATCGACGTGACGTCGCCCACCAGATGACGGGTGTTGTGCTGCACCAGCACTGCCAGCGGCGCGCTGTCTTGCAGGGTGTAGGCGATGCGCTCCTGGGGGTAGGCCGGATCGATTGGTACGTAGCCCGCACCGGACTTGAGGATCCCCAGCAGGCCGATGATCATTTCCTGGCCGCGCTCGACGCAGATCGCCACCCGGTCGTCGGGGCGAATGCCATGCTTGAGCAGGCCGTGCGCGACCTGGTTGGCGCGTTCGTTCAGCTCGCGGTAGCTCAGATGTTGGTGTTCAAAGCGCAGCGCGATGGCCTGGGGATGGCTGGCGGCGTGGGCTTCGACTTGCTGGTGGATCAGGGCTGAATCGGCGTAGTGCTGGGTGCTGGCGTTAAGGCCGTGCAGCAGATGTTGGCGTTCGGCAGCAGGCAGGATGCCCAGCCCGTGCAACGGTGCGTCTGGTGTTTGCTCCAGGGCCAGCACCAGGTTTTCCAGGGCGGTGTGCAGGTAGTCGGCGATGCGCGTCGCGCCGATGGAGGCGTCCACCATCACGGTAAAGGCAAAGCCCTCGCCCAGGTCATCAACGTTGACCGTCAACGGGTAGTTGGTGCGCTCTTCGGCGCCGAGCACCTGGATGCCTTCAGCGATGTCGATCACCGCCTGGGTGTCCGATGCATCGCTGTGACGGTAGTTGAGGATTGCACTGAACAGCGGTGTGGGCGCGGCCACGCCACTGCAACGCTGGGCCAGGGCCAGGGAGGCGTGTTCGTGGTTGAGCAATTCGGTCAGGCGTTTGTGGGTGGTTTGCACCCCGTCGCGCACGCTTTGCTCACCCACGTCCACCCGCAGTGGCAGGGTGTTGATGAACATGCCCAAGGCCTGGTCGGAGCCCTCTCCCGCGCCCATGCGGCCGAGCATCACGCTGCCAAATACCACGGAGTCGCGGGCGGAGACCTTGCCCAGCACCTGGGCCAGTGCCAGGTGCATCACGCTGGCGGGGCTGACACCCAACGGCCGGGCTTGGGCCCTTAGACGGCGACTTAGATCGCTGTCGACGGCGATGCGGGTTTCGTCGATGCCATGGCCGTCACCCTGTACATCCTGGAGGCCGAACGGCAGGGTTGGTTCATCGATGTCGGCGAGCATTTCGCGGAAGAACGCTTCGTGAGCCTGTTCGCTGACGCCGTGGCGGACCTGGGCGATGTAGTTGCGAAACGGTACCGGAGCGCCGGCCTGTTCGGTCTGGCCGGCGAGGTGCAGCTGGATCTCGCGGCGCACCACGTCGAGGGCGGTGTGGTCGAGAATGGTGTGGTGGAACAGCAGCATGGCGACCACGCGCTGGTTGCGCGGGTCTTCGGCGAATACAAGACGCAGCAGCGGCGCCTGGCCGAGGTCCATGCGGTAGTTGCGGGCGTCGTAGAGGGCTTGCAGTTGGGTCATTGCATCGCCGTCGAGACGGGCTTCTTCGCAGACCAGGGAGGCTTTGCGCCAGACCACTTGCAGGGGTTCGTCGAGGCGCTCCCAGGCCATCGACGTGCGCAGGATGTCGTGGCGGTCGAGGACCCATTGCAGGGCCTGGGCGAAGGTTTCAAGACGGGCGCGGCTATCGAACACGAACTGGGCGTGCAGCACGTAGGGGTCGCCCTGGTGGGCTGACAGGTGGTGGTAGAGCATGCCTTCCTGGAGCGGCGCCAGGGGGTAGATGTCTTGCACATTCGCCGCGCCGCCGGGGATGCTGGCGACGATGCGGTCGATGGCGGGTTGATCGAGGTTGACCAGGGGCAGCATGTCCGGGGTGATGCGATAAGCCGGGCTGAGCCAGTCGCCGCCGTGTTGGGCGACGAGGTCGAGCAGGTGGGCTTTGTGGGCGATCAGTTGGTCCCATAGGGCGTCATCCAGCGCGTCGTCGTCACCCAGGATGATCAGGTCGCCTTCGTCCATTTGCAGGCGGATCGGGTGGGTGGAAAGAGCTGCCAGTAATTTGCTGAACTGCATGGGGTAACCTGCTTTTTTGAGTCGGATACGGTTGAGGAGAAAGTCCGTTTTCAGCTGTCGCGTAAGTGCCTGGGAGGCCCGGGTTAAAGCGCGGGCGCGGTCGAGGATCGGGTGGCTTCCCGCAGGGTTTGGAAATTAGAGGATTCAGGGGGTGGGGGGTGACATGGGAAGCGGGGACAAAGCGGTTGGCTTTGGGGGAGTTTCGTATTTTTTGGAGTGGTTTGG
>NZ_JAXCIS010000056.1:0-57241 GCF_034044025.1 Pseudomonas sp. SED1 | reverse complement strand
TGTGTCGTTCTGTAGATTCCATAAAAAACGCCCGACCTTTCCAGGCCGGGCGTTTTTATGTGTCCTGCAAAAATCAGGACTGACTGGTAGGCGTCGGGGTTGCCGGCGTTGCAGTCGGGGTAGCGGCAGCGTGGGTCGGTGGGGTCACCGAGTTGGTCGCTGGCGCCGGGGTTGCAGGCTTGGCCGCTACCGCTGGCTTTGGCGCTGCTGGCTTTTTGGCTACGGCAGGCTTCTTCGCCGCGGCCGGTTTGGCAGCCGGCTTGGCAGCTACAGGTTTTGCAGCCGCAGGTTTCGCGGCGGGTTTTGCAGCGACCGGCTTGGCTGCAGGTTTCGCAGCGGCTGGCTTGGCAGCAGGTTTAGCGGCAGCGGTTTTAGCCGCTGGCTTGGCTGCGGCTTTTGCTGCCGGCTTGGCGGCTGGTTTTGCCGCAGGTTTTGCAGCTGCTTTAGCGGCCACTGGTTTAGCGGCAGGCTTGGCGGCCGGTTTAGCCGCTGCGGTTTTAGCCGCTGCGGTTTTAGCCGCAGGCTTGGCAGCCGGTTTTGCAGCAGCTTTGGCCGGCGCTTTAGCGGCTGGCTTGGCTGCCGGTTTGGCGGCGGCCTTGACCAGCGGTTTAGCGGCGGTTTTTGCAGCAGGTTTGGCCGCTGCAGTTTTCGCGGCCGGCTTGGCAGCCGGTTTAGCCGCTGCGGTTTTAGCCGCAACGGGCGCAACTTTCGCGCCGGTGAGTTTTTCGATTTGCTTGGTCAAGGTATCGACCTTGCTGTGCAGCGCTTTGACTTCAGTACGGCTAGGCACGCCCAGTCGCGAAATGGCACTGTTCAGGCGCTTATCGAAAGCCCCTTCCAGTTCGCCCCACTTGTCGCTGATACGCGATTTGGCAGAACCGGCGGATGCTTTTGCCGCATCGACTTGTTTACCCACTGTGCTCTTGGTCAACTTCTCGGCCTTCTCGCCGTCTTTAACCAAAGTCTCGAAGTATTTACCGCCGTCACTGCTCACCTTCGAGTACACGCCTAAACCGGCCAGCCAGATCTTGCGGGAGTATTTTTCAACTTCCCCGATCCACGAGCTGCCTTCTTTATCAGTAGTCTTTTTACCAGCCATCCCGTTGTCTCCTTAGTGTTTACGCGCGACACGTTCGAGCAATGCCGTTAGCTCATCGAGCTTAGCAGAGAGTGTCTCCACGTCATGTTTAGACGGAATGCCGATCCGATTCAAGGCACTTCCAACACGACTATCAAAAGCGCTTTCAACTTTATCCAGTTGCACTTCGACTCGACCTTTGACGCCGAAGAGTTCGCTCTTGACTTGATCAATCTGACTGTTGGCCGCACCAAGTTGTTCAATCACAACTTTTTTGCCTTTACTTTCAACATGTTGACCAGTCTTAACGAGTTCCTTGAAGTACTCGGCGCCCTCGCTGCCGACCTTGGCATAAGCCCCCAAACCGGCCAGCCAGATCTTGCGGGCATAGGATTTATCGTCGATCAGGGCGTTAGTTCCGGTAGCAATTTTTTTCTTCAAAATAACTTTGGCCATGGTGCACCTCACGCATAAAGGGGGGAGGAACTGCCCACAGAAGTTGAGGGCTTGGGCACAAAGTAGGCAGAAAAATTAGAATCGGCACCCTAAGAAGGACGAAAATCAGGCCAGGGCTTTATCCAGCGCCTTCTCGATTTCGGACTTTATGGTGCCACTCATGGCGGACATCAACAGGCCCAGTTCGACTTCGATGCGCAGGGAATCCTCAGCCACTTTCACGGTGCCTTTAACTCCCGAGCGTTTGAGATTCAGTGTGTCGCCGACCCACGAAGACTCCAGGCCATATTGATCCTTGAGTTTGCTCGCCAACTTGTCGGCTTTTTCGCGGGCAGCGTCTTTACCCAGTGTGTGGGCACGTTCAACCTGTATACGGGCCATTTGAATGACTCCTCGTTATAGAGACTTGTCGACCCGCCATGCGGCAAAAGGTCTCGGTGGCCACCTATCTTACCTTCAGCCTTGCCAAGACAAAGCATGCCTTGGGGATTAGAATGCCCCCATTCTCTTTTGGTGACAGCGATATGACTGATCAGCGCAAAGGCAGCGATGCCGAACCCACCACTCACTTCGGCTTCAAGAACGTCCCGGAAAGCCAGAAAGCGGAAAAAGTCGCGGAGGTGTTTCACTCGGTAGCCGCCAAGTACGACTTGATGAACGACGTGCTGTCCGGCGGCATGCACCGCCTGTGGAAGCGCTTCACCATCGAGTTGTCGGGTGTACGCACCGGCAACCGGGTGCTGGATATCGCCGGCGGCACGGGCGACCTGGCGGCCAAGTTTTCCAAGCTGGTGGGCCCGACTGGCCAAGTGGTACTGGCCGACATCAACGGCTCGATGCTCAAGGTCGGTCGCGATCGCCTGCTGGACAAAGGCGTGGCGGGCAATATCGAATTCGTCCAGGCCGACGCTGAAAAGCTGCCATTCCCGGACAACCATTTCGACTGCGTCACCATCGCCTTCGGCCTGCGTAACGTGACCCACAAGGAAGACGCGCTGCGTTCCATGCTGCGCGTACTCAAGCCCGGCGGTCGCTTGCTGGTGCTGGAGTTCTCCAAGCCGACCAACGCATTGATGTCCAAGGTCTACGACACCTACTCGTTCGCCTTCATGCCGTTGATGGGCAAGCTGATCACCAATGACGCCGAAAGCTATCGCTACCTGGCCGAATCGATCCGCATGCACCCGAACCAGGAAACCCTGAAGTCGATGATGGTAGAGGCCGGTTTCGACCGCGTGACCTACCACAACATGACCTCGGGCATCGTCGCCCTGCACCGCGGCATCAAGCCCTGATGTTGTTCGCAGGCCTTCTCGCCAGCGTCGAACACGGCCTCAACCGTGTGCTGCGCCTGGACAGCACCGCCCTGGCGCGACTGGCGCACCTGAACGGCAGGATCATCGCCGTCGATTGCACCAGCCCCGCCTTGCAGCTGTTTATCCTGCCCAGCGATGAAGGCCTGTTGCTGGCGTCCCATTGGGCCGCCGATGCCGACTGCACCCTGCGTGCTTCCGGCTCAAGCCTGCTGCGCCTGGCCCTGAGCCGGGACAAGACGGCGATCCTCCATGGTCCGGACGTGGAACTTGAAGGCGACAGCGCGGTGCTGATGGACCTGGCCGCCGTGCTGCAAGACCTGGAACTGGACTGGGAGTACGAGCTGTCCCGTTGGCTCGGCCCGGTGGTCACCCAACTGATCAGCGGTCACCTGCGCAGCCGCACGCGCTGGTACCAGCAGGGTTTCGCCAGCCTGAACCAGAACCTCGCCGAATACCTGAGCGAAGAATCGCGCACCTTGGTCGGACAACGGGAAGCGGAAGCGCGCTTTCGTGAACTCGACCAGGCCAAACTCGACCTGGAACGACTTGAGGCGCGCTTCGAGCGCCTGAGCCGCTCCCTTGATTCAAGCGATAACGCATGAAGCTGCTCGCCGTCCGCCGTTTGTTTCGTATCCAGCGCGTCGTAATCCGCTACCGCCTCGATGACCTGCTGTTCGCCCTGCCGCTGCCGTGGTTCCTGCTGGCGGTGCGCTATGTGCTGCCGTGGCGCTGGTTCCCGCGCAAAACCCTCGAACTGAGCCGTGGCGCGCGCCTGCGCCTGGCGTTGCAGGACCTGGGGCCGATTTTCATCAAGTTCGGGCAGATCCTCTCCACCCGCCGCGACCTGTTGCCCGAAGACATCGCCGACGAGCTGATGCTGCTGCAGGACCGCGTGCCGCCGTTCGACTCGCAACTGGCGGTCACGTTGATCGAGGAACAGCTGGGCAAGAAGATCAGCGAAGTCTTCAGCCGCTTCGACATTGCGCCATTGGCTTCGGCCTCGGTGGCCCAGGTGCATGCCGCGCAACTGAAAAGCGGCGAAGAAGTGGTGGTGAAGGTGATCCGCCCGGGCCTCAAGCCGATCATCGGCCAGGACCTGGCGTGGCTGTTCATCCTCGCCCGCGCCGCCGAGCGTTTCTCGGCCGACGCGCGTCTGCTGCACCCGGTGGACGTGGTGCTGGACTACGAAAAAACCATCTACGACGAACTCGACCTGCTGCGCGAAGCGGCCAATGCCAGCCAGCTCAAGCGCAACTTCGAAGGCTCGCAGCTGCTGTACGTGCCGCAGGTCTATTGGGACTGGTGCCGCCCGAAAGTGCTGGTGATGGAGCGCATCTACGGCGTGCAGGTCACTGACCTCGCGACCCTGGCCGACCAGCGCACCGACATGAAAATGCTTGCCGAGCGCGGTGTGGAGATTTTCTTCACCCAGGTGTTCCGCGACAGCTTCTTCCACGCCGACATGCACCCCGGCAACATCTTCGTCAGCACCGTAAACCCGTGGAGCCCGCAGTACATCGCGATCGACTGCGGCATCGTCGGCAGCCTGACCCCGGAAGACCAGGATTACCTGGCGCGTAACCTGTTTGCCTTCTTCAAGCGTGACTACCGTCGCGTGGCGCAGTTGCACATTGATTCGGGCTGGGTGCCGGCTGAGACCAAACTCAACGAATTCGAAGCGGCGATCCGCACCGTGTGCGAGCCGATCTTTGAAAAACCGTTAAAAGATATTTCCTTCGGTCAGGTGCTGATGCGCCTGTTCCAGACGGCGCGGCGCTTCAATATGGAAGTGCAGCCGCAGCTGGTGCTGTTGCAAAAGACCTTGCTGAACATCGAAGGCCTGGGCCGCCAGCTGTACCCGGACCTGGACCTGTGGAACACCGCCCAGCCGTTCCTCGAGCGCTGGATGCGTGACCGTGTCAGCCCGAAAACCCTGCTGGGCAACCTGCAAAGCCAAGTCGAGCAACTGCCGCACCTGGCCAACATGACCCGCGACCTGCTGGAGCGCATGTCCCAGCCCCACGCCAACGACCCGCCGCCGCCGTGGCACAAGCGCAAGGACGACTGGTTCCTGCGCCTGTTGGGCGCCGCGCACCTGGTGGGCGGCACGATACTGGCCGCCGGCGGTCCGCTGAACGAACTGGGCCACTGGCCGGCTGGCATCATGGTCGCCGTGGGCGTGTATCTGATCGTGCGTCGATAGCCAATCCGGTTATACACTGTCGCAAATTGCCGGAGCCGAAAATGAAAGACTGGCTGGACGAGATCAAGTGGGACAGTGACGGCCTGGTGCCGGCCATTGCCCAGGACTACAAGACCGGGCGCGTGCTGATGATGGCCTGGATGAACCGCGAGGCCCTGAGCCTGACCGCCACCGAGAACCGTGCCATTTACTGGTCACGTTCCCGTGGCAAACTGTGGCGCAAGGGCGAAGAGTCCGGGCACGTGCAAACCCTGCATGAGATGCGCATCGACTGCGACGCCGATGTGGTGATCCTCAAGGTCGAGCAGATCGGCGATATCGCCTGTCATACCGGCCGTCACAGCTGCTTCTACCGCGTGTTCGAGAACGGCGAGTGGAAGACCGTCGAGCCCGTGCTCAAAGACCCGCACGCTATTTACTCGGCAGGACACTGAACATGACCGATACCCTGAACCGCCTGGCCCAGGTGCTGGAAGACCGCAAAGGCGCGGCCGCCGACAGCTCTTATGTCGCCAGCCTGTACCACAAGGGTCTGAACAAGATTCTGGAAAAGCTCGGCGAAGAGTCCGTCGAGACGATTATTGCTGCCAAGGACGCGCAAATCAGCGGCGACTGCAGCGACGTGATCTACGAAACTGCCGACTTGTGGTTCCACAGTCTGGTCATGCTCGCCCAACTGGGGCAGCATCCACAGGCAGTGCTTGATGAACTGGACCGTCGCTTCGGCTTGTCCGGGCATGCCGAAAAGGCCTCGCGCCCGTCCGCCTGACCAACTTTTACAGAGGAATTGCAGCATGGGCATTTTTGACTGGAAACACTGGATCGTCATTCTGGTAGTGGTTGTTCTGGTGTTCGGCACCAAGAAGCTGAAAAACCTCGGCACCGACGTCGGTGAGTCGATCAAGGGCTTTCGCAAGGCCATGAACGACGACGAAAAGCCTGCCGACCCTACCGTGAACCCGGTGCCACCGGCGCAGCCTGTGCACCCGCAGGCCACTCAGCCGATCACTGAACGTCGCACCTTCGACGTACAGGCCGAGCACGTCAAAGAGCAGAACCAAAAAGACTCGTGAGTACTGAATAATGTTTGGTATCAGCTTCTCTGAACTGCTGCTCGTCGGCCTCGTGGCCCTGCTGGTACTGGGGCCGGAACGCCTGCCCGGTGCCGCGCGCACGGCCGGCCTGTGGATCGGGCGCCTGAAACGCAGTTTCAACGCCATCAAACAGGAAGTTGAACGGGAAATAGGCGCCGACGAGATTCGCCGGCAACTGCACAACGAGCACATTCTGTCGTTGGAGCAAGAGGCACGGAAGATTCTCTCGCCAGTGCAGGAAACGCCCAAGCCGGTTGAGCCTGTGGCCGAGCAATCGATTGCACCGCCCGCCGCACCTGCACCTGCACCGGTCGTTGAGCCCGTGCATGCCGCCGAGCCTGCGCCCGCCGCGCCAGCAACCCCGACCGAACCCGCGCCGACGCCTGCCGTGTCGCCCGCGCCCCACGACCCTACATTGCCGCCGCGAGCCCCATGAGCGCTGATAAACCGGAAACCGACCAGCACATGCCACTGGTCTCGCACCTCACCGAGTTGCGTACCCGCCTGCTGCGCTGTGTCGCGGCGATCTTCATCATCTTTGCCGGGCTGTTTGCCTTCACCCAGCAGATCTACACCTTCGTCTCCACGCCGCTGCGCAATTACTTGCCGGCCGGCGCGACGATGATCGCCACCGACGTGTCGTCACCGTTCCTCACGCCGCTGAAGCTGACGATGATGGTTTCGCTGTTCCTGGCGATCCCGGTGATCCTGCATCAGATCTGGGGTTTTATCGCGCCGGGCCTGTACAAGCATGAAAAACGCATCGCCGTGCCGCTGCTGGTGTCGAGCATCCTGCTGTTCTACACCGGGATGGCCTTCGCCTACTTCCTGGTGTTCCCGCTGATCTTCAAGTTCTTCGCCGCTGCTACGCCGGCCGGTGTGGAAATGATGACCGACATCACCAGCTACCTCGACTTCGTGATGACGCTGTTCTTCGCCTTTGGCGTGGCCTTCGAAATCCCGGTAGCCGTGGTGCTGCTGGTGTGGATCGGCGTGGTCGACGTCAAATACCTGAAGAAGATCCGCCCGTACGTGATCATCGGCTGCTTCGTGGTCGGCATGATCCTGACCCCGCCGGACATCTTCTCCCAGACCCTGCTGGCCGTACCGATGTGGATGCTGTTCGAGATTGGCATCCTGTTTGGCAGCCTGGTGAGCAAGCGTGGCGATCACCCGGATGACCAACCCGCCGACGACGACCAGCCGCCAGCGACCCAGCCGTGAACCTGTTGCTGCTTGAGGAGGCCGACTTTATCGCGGCCGACCGGGTGGTGCTGCGTGATCGGCGCCTGGTGCATATGCAGGAAGTCCACCGTGCCGCCGTAGGCGATAGCCTGCGGGTCGGGCGCATTGGCGGGTTGATGGGCAATGCGCAATTGCTGCGCCTGGAAACCCAGGAAGCCGAGCTGGAAGTCACCTTCGACCAGCCGCCGCCGGCCAAACTGCCCCTGACCCTGCTGCTGGCCCTGCCCCGTCCGAAAATGCTCCGCCGAGTGCTGCAAACCGTTGCGTCCATGGGCGTGCCGCGAGTGGTGCTGGTGAACAGCTATCGTGTGGAAAAGAGCTTCTGGCAAACGCCATTCCTCGAGCCGGAAGCCATTCGCGAGCAACTGATCCTCGGGTTGGAACAGTCCCGAGACACGGTGCTGCCCGAGATTGTTATCGAAAAGCGCTTCAAGCCATTCGTCGAAGACCGCCTGCCCGCCCTGGCGCACGGCACCCTCGGCCTGATTGGCCACCCGGGCGACTATCCGCCCTGCCCTCGTGGCCTGGATGAACCGGTCACCCTGGCCATCGGTCCGGAAGGCGGCTGGATTCCCTACGAGGTGGATCTGCTGGCCAAGGCCGGGTTACAACCGGTGCAACTGGGGGCCCGGATCCTGAGGGTCGAAACCGCCGTCACCGCCTTGCTCGCCCGCCTTTTCTAACACCGCTCTCTCCCGTAGGAGCGAGCTTGCTCGCGAAAAACTCAAGGACACCGCGTTCATTCAGAATGCCCGCGTTACCGTTGACGACCTTCGCGAGCAAGCTCGCTCCTACAGAATCCTGCTGACCTGCCGATACGCTCTGAATAAGTCCAAGCCTTGTTCCAGGGGAGTTCGCAGCATGTATCGTTGGTTAGCCGAGAAACTGGGGAATGTCAGCGTCAACCGCAAGCTGAGCATAGGCTTCGGCCTGGTATTGGTCCTGACCCTATTGATCACCTTCACCGGCTGGACCGGCCTCAGCGGCGTGATCAGCCGTGGCGACAAGCTGGGCTATATTTCCAGCCTCAACGGGCTGTCCAAAGACCTGCGCCTGGCGCGCCTGGACTTCGAAATGCGTCGCGGCGAACAAGGTACCGGTGCGGTCAACGACTTGATCACACAGCTGGACAGCGGCCTGAAAACTGCCGCAGAACTGATCGAGCAACCCGCCGACAAGCTCGTCGTGGAACAACAACAGGACGCCTTGGGCCAATATAAAAAAGCCTTCGGCGCCATGGTCCAGGCCGGCCTCAAGCGCGAAGGTGCCCGCAGCAAACTGGGGGATACCGCCGACAACGCCGTGGCAAAAACCAACGAAGTGGAAAAATCCCTGCTGCAAGGCGACAGCGTCACGTTGTTCAACAGCGTGGTCGACCTGAGCAAACTGATCCAGCAAGCGCGCTTCCAGGTGCGCGGCTACACCTACAGCGGCAAGGTCGAAGCCGAACAGCCGGCTCTGGATGCCATCGACAACGCCCTGAAAAAAATCACCGACCTCAGCGACCAGTTGCCCGAGCAATATCGGGCCAACCTGCAAGAAGCCAGCGTCTCGCTGCAGGCCTACCGCGCCGCCGTCAGCCAGTACCGCGATTCCCAGGTGGCCACCGCTGCCGCGACGAAAATCATGGCCGAGCAAGGCGACCTCCTGCTCGACCACAGCGACAAACTCACCACTTCGCAAACCGTGGTGCGCGATACCGACACGGCCCGCGCCAAGAACCTGTTGCTGCTGGCCACGGCCCTGGCGTTGGCCTTCGGCATACTCGCCGCCTGGGCCATCACCCGCCAGATCGTTATCCCGCTGAGCCAAACCCTTAAAGTAGCCGAGCGGGTAGCGGCTGGTGACCTCAGCCACAACCTGATCTCCGAACGCCGCGATGAGCTGGGCCAACTGCAACGCTCCATGCAGAGCATGACCGTAGGCCTGCGGGAACTGATCGGTGGCATCAGCGACGGCGTCACCCAGATTGCCAGCGCCGCCGAGCAACTGTCGGCCGTCACCGAGCAGACCAGCGCCGGGGTCAACAGCCAAAAGGTCGAGACCGACCAGGTGGCCACCGCCATGAACGAAATGGCCGCTACCGTGCAGGAAGTCGCACGTAATGCCGAGGAAGCGTCCGAAGCGGCTGTAGCCGCCGATCAGCAGGCCCGCGAAGGCGACAAGGTGGTCGGTGAGGCCATTGCCCAGATCGAGCGTCTCGCCAGTGAGGTGGGCAACTCCACCGAGGCCATGGGCCATCTCAAGCGCGAGAGCGACAAGATAGGCAGCGTGCTGGACGTGATCAAGTCCGTGGCTCAGCAAACCAACCTGCTGGCCCTCAACGCGGCCATCGAGGCAGCGCGCGCCGGTGAAGCCGGGCGCGGGTTTGCGGTGGTCGCCGATGAAGTGCGCAGCCTTGCTCAACGCACCCAGAAATCCACCGAGGAAATCGAAGAGTTGATCGTCGGCCTGCAAAGCGGCACCCAGCAGGTGGCGACCATCATGGACAACAGTCGCAGCCTCACCGACAGCAGCGTCGAGCTGACTCGCCGGGCCGGCAACGCCCTGGAAAACATCACCCGCACCGTCTCGACCATCCAGGCGATGAACCAACAGATCGCCACCGCCGCCGAGCAACAGAGCGCCGTGGCCGAAGAGATCAACCGCAGCGTGCTCAACGTGCGGGATGTTTCCGAACAGACCTCGGCGGCCAGCGAAGAAACCGCTGCTTCCAGTGCCGAACTGGCGCGGCTGGGGATTTACCTGCAAACCCTCGTGGGTCGCTTCAAGGTCTAGCCATCTCGCGGCGGCCATCAGGCCGCCATCCTGACAACTTGTGAAATTTCCTACGCGTTTTTCAGGTCGTGGATCACACACCTGGCGCCGAATAAAAGTAGCGTTTCAACTCCCCTGACCGTTGTCGGCCGGACGCTTGAAACGCTCCTTTTGATTCGTTGGAGGTTCACCATGTTTCGTCCACTGACCCGCCTGCTTGGAAACATCAGCATCAGCCTCAAACTTGCCCTGGGCTTTGGCCTGGTGCTCAGTCTCAGCCTGATCATCGCGTCTACCGGCTGGCAAGCCTTGAGCGCATCGCTCGATCGCTCACAAAAACTCACGATCCTTTCGCAATTGGCGGTCGTCGGCGAAGAGTTGCGCGCTGATCGCATTATCTATCGCACCCTTAACGACCCCTCCAACCTGTCCAAGATAGGCCTGCACATGGACAGGATCGACCAGTTTCTGGTTGAGCTTTCCCCACGTTTTTCCGACCCGGTCAACCAACAACAATTGCAGGAAAGCCGACGTTTTGTCACCCGCTTCAAAACCGCCTTCAGCAGCCTGGACGGGCTGATCAAACAACGCGAGAGCGCCCGCGAACAGCTCAAGCGCAGCTCAATACAGAGCAGTGACAGCCTTTCTGAACTGTCCAGCAACCTGCCCAATCAAGACGATGAAAAGGCCCTCGACGCCGTAGAACAATTGCGCCAGGCAATGGAACAAGCCGAAGACCACGCCCAAAGCCCCGCTTGGGCTGCGGCGTCATTGGACGCGTATGCGAACGGCATAAATGACGCGCTACTGGCTCTGGATGGCGCCCAAGCGGTTGTGGGCGCATTGCCGGTTGATGCAAGCGCCCTGAGAAACGCCCTGCTCGACTTTCGGATTCACCTGACACGCCTCAAGGACGCCCAACTCAACACCGAGGCCATCCAGAATCAGCTTGAGCAATGGCTGGATCAGTTGCTCAAGGAAAGCGACCTGTTGAGCCAGGACCAGACCGCCAAGCGTGACAAGGACGCAAGCCTGGCTCGCACCCTGCTGCTGAATGTCACTGGTGCGGCGCTGTTATTGGGGGCTCTGGCTGCCTGGTTGATCGCCGCGCAAATCGTCGCACCCTTACGCCAAGCCCTGTCGACCGCAAACCGCATTGCGGCGGGCGATTTGAGCCAGGATATCCAGACCTCGCGCCGGGATGAACTGGGGCAACTGCAGCGCAGCATCGGGCAGATGACCGTCAATCTGCGAGGCTTGATCGGTGGCATCGGCGACAGCGCCCGGCAGATCGCCAGCGCCGCCGAGCAACTGTCTGCCGTCACCGAACACACCCGTGCCGGGGTCGACGGCCAGAAACAGGAAACCGAACAAGTCGCCACCGCGATGAATCAAATGCTCGCCACCTCCCAGGAGGTCGCGCGCCATGCCGAGCAAGCCTCGCTTGCCGCCACCGAGGCCGACCAGCAGGCAAGCGCGGGGGATCAGGTGGTGGCCGAGGCCATTGCGCACATTGAGCACCTGGCCCGTGAGATGGCCCGGTCAAGCCAAGCCATGCAAGGATTGCAACAGGAAAGCCGGAAGATCGGCAGCGTGCTGGAGGTGATCAAATCGGTCTCTGAACAGACCAATTTACTGGCCCTCAACGCCGCGATCGAAGCGGCCCGCGCCGGCGAGGCTGGCAGAGGCTTTGCGGTGGTCGCCGACGAAGTGCGCAGCCTGGCGCAACGCACACAGCAATCGGCCGAGGAAATCGAGGAACTGATCAGTGGCCTGCACCGAGGCACACAGCAGGTCGCAGACATCATGGACAACAGTCGCAGCCTCACCGACAACAGCGTGCAACTGACCCGCCGGGCGGGTGATGCGCTGGCTGGCATCACCCGTACCGTGTCCGTGATTCAGGAGATGAACCCGCAGATTGCCGCTGCCGCAGAGGAGCAAACGGCCGTCGCGGAAGAGATCAATCGCAGCGTGCTGAAGGTCAAGGACGTATCGGAACAGACCTCGGCCGCGAGTCAGGAGACTGCGGCGGCCAGTGTCGAACTGGCGCGCCTGGGCACGGATTTGCAGGTGTGGGTGGGCAAGTTCAAGGTCTAGCCGTTACAACACCTGGCGCAGGAACGCTTGGGCCCGGGGGTCTCTCGGCGCGTCGAAGAACTGCGCCGGGGCGGCGTCCTCCAGCAGCTTGCCGTGATCGAAAAACAGCACGCGATCGGCCACTTCCCGGGCGAAACCCATTTCATGGGTAACGCAGACCATGGTCATGCCTTCCAGGGCCAGGGTCTTCATCACGTCCAGCACTTCGCCGACCATTTCCGGGTCCAGGGCCGAGGTGGGCTCGTCAAACAGCATCACCTTGGGCTCCATCGCCAGCGCGCGGGCAATTGCCACACGCTGCTGCTGGCCACCGGAAAGCCGCGACGGGAACTCGTTGGCTTTCTGGGCGATGCCGACTTTTTCCAGAAGGGCCAGGGCCTTGGCTTCGCGCTCTTTCTTGCCCCGTTTGCGCACGACTTTTTGCGCCAGGCAGAGGTTTTCCAGCACGGTCATGTGGGGGAACAGGTTGAAGTGCTGGAACACCATGCCGACTTCGCGACGGTAGGCGTTCACGTCGGTTTTCGGGTCTGCCAGTTGCAGGCCGTCAATGCTCACCGAGCCGGAATCGAACTCTTCCAGGCCGTTAAGGCAACGCAGGAACGTCGACTTACCGGAACCGGACGGGCCGATCACCACCAGTACTTCACCCTTGGCCACTTGGGTGGTCACGTTGTCCACCGCGCGCACGACGTGGCCACGGGTGTCGAAGACTTTTACCAGATCGCGGACTTCAATCACTTTGCGCGAGCCTCCGCTCAAGCCGGCTGGCGATTTTCGACAGCGGCAGGTTGATCAGCAGGTAGAGGCCTGCGACGCAGAACAGGATTTCAAACGGTGAGAACGAGGTGGTGATGACCTCGCGGCCGCTTTTCAGCAGTTCGGTAATCGCGATCACCGACACCAGGGAGGTGTCCTTCACCAGGCTGATAAATTGCCCGGCCAGAGGCGGCAGCACACGCTTGAAGGCTTGCGGCAACACCACATGACGCATCGACTGCCCAGCACTGAGCCCCAGGGAACGTGCCGCTTCATTTTGGCCACGGGCAATCGACTGCACGCCGGCGCGGATGATTTCCGCCACATAGGCGCCGGTAAACAGCGACAGCGCAGCGATCCCGGCGAACTCCCGGGACAGGTTGAGCACCGTGCCGATAAAGAAATAGAAAATGAAGATCTGCACCAATAGCGGCGTACCGCGCACCAGTTCGACGTAAATCGTCGACAAGTCGCGCAACGTCGGGTTATTCGACAAGCGACACAAACCGGTCGCCAGGCCGATCAACAGTCCCAGCACCCCGGACACCACCGACAGCCACAACGTAGTCCACAGACCCCACAGCAACGGGCCCGCAGCCCAATGCCGGGTAACGCCGACCACATCGCCCTCGGCCACGTCATCGCCCTTGGCCACTTGCAGGCTGTTCTCGGCCACGGTCAGGTGCTGTTCGTTGCCCTCGTCATTACGCAGGGTGACTTCAGCCACATCGGCCTTGCGCACCAACTCGCTGACGGTGGAAATGTCCGCCGCCCGCTGGGATTCTTCGGCCTGGTAGACGAAGTACTGCGGCACACGGTTCCAGCGCCATTCGTAGGACATCAGCGAGGTGGCGTAATACAACGCGCCGGCCAGGCCGACCAGCACCAGCACCGTCAGCAGGTGCCAGGGCCATTGGGCTTTTTTCTGTTTCATTTCAGGTTCCGGGATGTGTATCGCCTGGCAGGCCCTATTCGCGAGCAAGCCCGCTCCCACATTTCGACCGCGATCTAATGTGGGAGCGGGCTTGCTCGCGAAGGGCTCGACTCGGTATTAAGCCAACCTTATTCCATGTCCTTGAGCCACTCGGAGCTCTTGAACCACTTGTCATGGATGCGATCGTAGGTGCCGTCGTTACGGATCTGGTGCAGGAAGTTGTTGATGAAGTTGATGCTGTCGTAGTCGCCCTTCTTCAGGCCGAACGCCAGGGGCTCAAAGGTGAACGGCTGGTCGAGGAACACCAGCTTGCCGGCGCCGACCTTGTTCACGGCCACCACGTTGTACGGCGCGTCATAGACGAAGGCGTCAGCCTTGCCGTTGACCACGTCGAGCACGGCTTCCTGCTCGTTGTCGTAGCCGTGGTACTTGGCCTTGGAGATCAGCTTCTTGGCAACCATTTCGCCGGTGGTACCGAGCTTGGAGGTCAGGCGGTATTTCTCGTCGTTCAGGTCTTTGTAGGACTTGATGGTGCCTTCCAGCTCCTTGCGGATCAGCAGGGTCTGGCCGACCACGATGAACGGTTCGCTGAAGTTCAGGCGCAGGTTGCGCTCCTGGGTCAGGGTCATGCCGCTGCCGATCATGTCGAACTTGTTGGTCAGCAGGGCCGGGATGATGCCGTCATAGCCGGTGGAGATCGGCTCAAACTTCACGCCCATGGACTTGGCCATGGCCTTGAGGATGTCGACTTCAAAGCCGATGATTTCACCGCGCTTGTTGGTCATCTGGAACGGCATGTAGGTCGGGTCCATGCCGACTTTCAGCGTGCCGCGCTTGACCGCATCATCGATGGCGCCGGCGTGGGCCGCGTTGACCGCCACCAGTGCGGTGACGCCTAGCAGCAGCATCGAAAGATACTTTTTCATCATCAAGTCCCCTGAACTCATTTTATTGTGAGATCGGCGCGCAAAAGGGCTGCACCATTTCGGGGTGCGATCCTAACTCACTCACCGCCCGGTACAAAGGTTTCGCCGGGATTTGTTGCCAAGGTATGACAGAAAAGCCCCACAACCGTGCAGAGAACGCCGCAGCTAGACACTTCAACCCACAGGTCGGCCAATTGCTTGATGTGTAAGTAGTTATGACTACCAGTCCACCTCCGCCATCCAGTCCGAGTCCTTGAACCACTTGTCATGCAGCCGATCATAGGTGCCGTCCTGGGCCACCTGATTGAGGAAGTGATTGATCCAGTTGAGGCTGTCGTAATCACCCTTTTTCACGCCGAACGCCAAAGGCTCGTAGGTGAAAGGCTGCTCCAATGCCAGCAGCGCACTGTTCTGGGGTTTGGCGATGGCGATCAGGTTATAGGGCGCATCGTGGACGAAAGCGTCGGCCTTGCCCTCCACCACCTGGCGCACGCCTTCTTCAGGGGTTGGAAAACTGCGCAGCTGTGCAGCGCCGAGAACCCTTTTCGCCGCCGCTTCGCCCGTGGTGCCTTCGGCCGCCACGATCCGGTAACCGGCCTCATCAAGGTCTTCGATGCTCTGGACCTGATTAGCCAACCGCGGATGCAGCAATACGGTCTGACCGACGATGATGAACGAGTCGCTGAAGTTAAGGGTGAGGTTGCGCTCTTGCGTTACGGTCATGCCGCTGCCGATCAGGTCGAACCGGCTGCCCAGCAGGCCGGGGATCAGGTCGGTATAGGGCACCGAAACCAGCTCCAGCCTTACCCCCAGCGCTTTGCTCATTTCCCGCAGCAGATCAATTTCAAATCCGACAATACGGCCATTCTTGTCGGTCATCTCGAAAGGTACGTAGGTCGGATTGGTCCCGACTTTCAGTACGCCCCGATGGACGGCCTCATCGATGGCCCCCGCGTGCGCCAGGTAACCGTGGGAAAACGCGACGATGCCGAGCAGCAGCATCGACAAATACCTTTTAATCATGAAAAGCCCCTATTCCGTTAAACACACGCGCACCCGGCCACGCGTCAGTCCGCGTAGACCAGAGGTATCGAGTCAGATTTGGGGGGCGATGCTAACCCACTCGCAGGCACGGCAATACGCCTCGGCGAAGGGTCTTTTGTTTCGAAATAACAAGGAGTTAGCGAAATGAAACAGAAGGGAAAAACAGCGTAGGACGGTGGCAGCAAACGCCCCCGAGGCGTTACCTCGGGGGCGTCTGAATCAGGCTGGTTGAGCCTGGGACGACAGTGGTTTCAATGGCAGCAACGGCGCATGCGGATCAGCCTTGACCGATTCGCGCCAGGCGTTGAGCCATTCAGCATGGCCTTCACCCCAGACCTGCTCGTGCAAGCGTGCCAAGGCGACCGGGTCGCTGAGCAAGGCCAGACGCTCGCCGTTGTTGAGGCCGGCCGGGCCGACTTTCAACGCGTGGCGAACACGCTCAATACGCAGCCACTCGATCGGCTCCGCCTGACCGTGACGGGAAGTCGCCAGGGCACACGCCAGGGCGTTCTGTTGTGGATCGACCACCGCCCGCACAAACCCGTCATTCAGCGCATGCCAACGGTTTTCGTGGGTGTATTTGTCGGTCGACAACAGCGCCTGGGGCGGGTTGTATTCCTCAGGGATCAAGAACAGGCTCTCGTCGCGAGACTTGAGGCCCAGCTTGACCCGGCTGGAAATAACCGACACCGGAATCGACAACATCAGCGAACCGACGATCGGCACCAGCCACCACAGGAAGCTTGGGTTCAACCACACCACCAGCAGTGCCCAGAAGAAGCCGAGCAGAGTCTGCGGGCCGTGGCGCTTGACCGCCTCGCTCCATGGCGTGGAGTCGTCGTCACGTTGCGGCGAATTCCAGGTCGCAGCCCAGCCGAGGAACGCGGCGAGTACGAAACGGGTGTGGAAGATCATCCGCACCGGCGCCAGCAACATGGAGAACAGCATCTCCAGCAGCATCGACAAGGTCACCTTGAACTTGCCGCCGAACTCTTTCGCGCCTTTGGCCCAGATCAGGATGATGCTCAGCAATTTAGGCAGGAACAGCAGCACGATGGTGGTGGAGAACAGCGCCACCGCCTTGTCCGGATGCCATTGTGGCCACAGCGGGTACAACTGGCGTGGCGCCATGAAGTACTGCGGCTCCATCAGCGTGTTGACCGCCAGCAAGGCCGTCGACAGCACCAGGAAGAAGAACCACAACGGTGCCGACAGGTACGACATCACGCCGGTCAGGAACACCGCACGGTGCACCGGGTGCATGCCTTTGACCAGGAACAGGCGGAAGTTCATCAGGTTACCGTGGCACCAGCGACGGTCGCGCTTGAGTTCGTCCAGCAGGTTCGGCGGCAGTTCTTCGTAGCTGCCCGGCAAGTCGTAGGCAATCCACACGCCCCAGCCGGCACGGCGCATCAGCGCAGCTTCAACGAAGTCGTGGGAGAGGATCGCACCGGCAAACGCGCCCTTACCTGGCAACGGCGCCAGGGCGCAGTGCTCGATAAACGGCTTCATGCGGATGATCGCGTTGTGGCCCCAGTAGTGGGATTCACCCAACTGCCAGAAGTGCAGGCCGGCGGTAAACAGCGGGCCGTATACGCGAGTGGCGAACTGCTGCATGCGCGCATACAGGGTGTCCATGCCCGACGCACGTGGCGCGGTCTGGATAATCCCGGCATCCGGCGTGGCTTCCATCAGGCGTACCAGGCTGGTCAGGCAGTCGCCGCTCATCACGCTGTCGGCGTCGAGCACCACCATGTACTTGTAGTCACCACCCCAGCGACGGCAGAAGTCGTCGAGGTTACCGCTCTTGCGTTTGACGCGACGGCGACGGCGGCGATAGAAGATCTTGCCGAAGCCACCGGCTTCGCGGCACACGTCGAGCCAGGCTTGCTGCTCGGCGATGCAGATGTCGGCCTCGTTACTGTCGCTGAGGACGAAGAAGTCGAAGCGATCCAGGTTACCGGTGGCAGCCACCGATTCGAACGTCGCGCGCAGGCCGGCAAATACCCGGGGCACGTCTTCGTTGCAGATCGGCATCACCAAGGCGGTGCGGGCGTCTTTCGGAATCGGCTCGTCACCGGCACTTTTACCGGAGATACGGTACTTATCGTGACCGGTCAGCAGTTCCAGGAAGCCCATCAGCGCGGTCCAGAAACCGGCCGAAACCCAGCAGAACAGAATCCCGAACAGCACCAGGATGCTGGTTTGCAGGGCGTAAGGCAGAACCTGGGTAGCGGTTTGAAGCAGGGTCTGGTTGCGGATCTCGTCAAAGTCGACGAAGGACCAACCCTGGTACGGCATGATGCCTTTCATGTACCAGCCAGCGACGATCGTCTGGCCGAGCATCAGCACCAGCAGGATATAACGACGGATCGAACCGACGGTGCGCCAGCGGGCAGCCGGCAGCACGCGCTCATCCTTCGGCGGTGCCGGAGGATTGGTGCGACCGGTCAGGCGGCGCCAGCCACGCACCAGGATATTGGTGCGCCATGGCTCAGGCACAACCTTGGTCCGGCGGATCGGCGGCGTGGCCTTGAGGCAAACCCGGCCGCTGGCGTCGAGCGCCAGCATTTCGGCGTCTTGCAGCTCTTCGGCGGTGTTGAGGGTCAGTCGGGCGCCGACCGACGCTTGGGCAGCGTCGGCAGGTGCGTCGAACGTGGACGATGACAGGCGCTTGTGCAATTCACTGAAGGACTCGCAGCCCGCCAGTTCGGCGCGCTGCTCATCGGTCATCGGTAGATGCGCCAGGTACTCGGCAAGAGTCTCTGGCTGGACTTGAGAATTACTCATCGGCAGGCAACTGATAGCTCCAGGTTTCGGTCAGGACTTGCTCTGTCTTGGCCGGCTCCGGTGTGGCTGGGGCAGCCGCTTCCGGCTGCTTGGCGTCCTTGTCCTTGGCGTCTTTCTTGGCCGCTTTCTCGTGCTGCTTGGCCAAGACCTTGTCGGCTTTAAGCACTTGAGTCGAAACCTTCTCCGGTTCCGGCTGCACGATGTCCTGGACCAGGGCTGCGCGCATTTCAGTCGGCTTGCCTGCGTCCTTGATCTTCATACGCAGGGTCAGGCGCCAGCCTTGGGTGTGCGGGTTGTAGCGCACGCTATTTTCAACGATTTCGGCGTTGTCGCCCACGCTGACCTGGCTGCGAACGGGTGCGTCAGCTGGCAGCTTCTTCAGGGACGGGCCCTCGAAGTCCACCAGGTAAGCCACGCTGCCGTCTGGCTGACGGATCAGGTTGGATTGCTTGACGTCGCCAGTGGAACGCAGGGTCTGCTTGACCCAGGCGCTTTCAGGCGAATGGAACTCGGCGTCTTTCAATGTCCAGTGCAGGCGGTAGGCAACGTCCAGTGGTTTGCCTGGCTCCGGCAGTGTTTCCGGGCTCCAGAAGGCAACGATGTTGTCGTTGGTTTCATCGGCGGTCGGAATCTCTACCAGGTCGACGGAGCCCTTGCCCCAGTCGCCTTCAGGCTCGATCCAGGCGCTTGGGCGCTTGTCGTAGTTGTCGTCGAGGTCTTCGTAGTGGCTGAAGTTGCGACCGCGTTGCAGCAGGCCGAAACCGCGCGGGTTTTCCACGGTGAAGTTGCTGACCGACAGGTGTTTAGGGTTGTTCAGCGGGCGCCAGATCCACTCGCCGTTGCCGGCATGGATCGACAGGCCGCTGGAATCGTGCAGCTCGCGACGGTAGTTAAGAACCTTGGACGGCTGGTTGGCGCCGAACAGGAACATGCTGGTCAGCGGAGCGATGCCCAGCTTGGTGACCTTGTCACGCAGGTACATCTGGGATTTGACGTCGACGATGGTGTCGGTGCCAGGACGCAGGATCAGGCGATAAGCGCCGGTGGCCCGTGGCGAATCCAGCAAGGCGTAGATCACCAGCTGCTTCTCACCCGGCTTTGGACGTTCGATCCAGAACTCGGTGAAGCGCGGGAACTCTTCGCCGGACGGCAAGGCAGTGTCGATCGCCATGCCACGGGCAGACAGGCCATAGACCTGATCTTTACCCACGACGCGGAAATAGCTCGCGCCGAGCATGGTCATGATCTCGTCTTGCTTGTCGCCCTTATTGATCGGGTACAGCACACGGAAACCGGCATAACCCAGCTGTTCAGTGGACTTGGGATCAAACTTGACGTCGCCGAAATCGAAGCGGGACGGGTCGTATTTGATTTCCTGGACGCTGTCGGCAGTGACTTCGTTGATTTTCACCGGTGTATCGAAGTGCATACCCTGGTGATAGAAGGACAGCTTGAACGGGGTGTTTTGATCGGCCCACTCGGCTTTTTCGTTGCGGAAACGAATTTTCTGGTAATCAGCGAATTTCATTTCGCGGAATTCGTTTGGCAAATTGCTGCGCGGAGCTTCGTATTTCTGCCCGGCCAGCTCTTTTGCCTTGGCCGACACATCATCCAGACTGAATGCCCACAGTTGACCCGCGCCGAACAGGCAAAACAGGGCAGAGCCCGTTACCAGTGCGTTTCGTAACCGTTTGGCAGACAATTTTGGTGCATTACAGGGACTAACAATCACGAGCAACCCTCGCCGAAAACAGATCAAAAAACCAACGGCCAGCTATCTATATGCCAGGTTGGCGAGCATTGTTCCGACTCCCATGGGGCTAAATGATTCCCCAACAGCCATCGGACAAGTCTCTACCTAAGTCAAAAATGGACCAATCAACGCTGATCCCCGTAGCGCGCGATTATCTAGTAGCCCGCGTGACAACGCATCAGGGTCAGCGAAGTATTTGTAGCGAAAACCCGGTTTTTTGGGCATTACAAGTCGTTTTCAGTACATTCACGTCTGTAACAGGAAGGTGACCGGCCCGTCATTGACCAAATGCACCTGCATATCCGCGCCAAAACGCCCCGCCGCTACCGTGCCATGCAATTGTTGCGCTTGTAACAACAGGTAGTCGAAAAGTGCCTCGGCCACCGCCGGCGGTGCCGCCGTGGAGAAGCTGGGACGCAAGCCGCTCTTGGTGTCTGCCGCCAGGGTGAACTGCGACACCAGCAGCAAACCGCCGCCAATGTCTTTCAAGGACAGGTTCATCTTGCCCTCGTCATCGCTGAACACCCGATAGTTAAGCAGCTTATGCAGCAGCTTGTCGGCGCTGGCCTGGGTATCTGAAGGCTCGACGGCCACCAGCACCAGCAAGCCCTGGTCTATCGCACCCACCACCTGCCCTTCTACCTCGACCCGGGCGCCGCGCACCCGTTGCAAAAGCCCCTTCATGCTTCTTCAGGCGGCAAATCAAGCAGGCGCCGTGCCATTTCACTCGCCGCACGCACCAGCGCATCGGTGATTCCGGGTTCGGACGCCGCATGGCCGGCCTCGCGGATGATCTGCAGCTCACTGTTGGGCCAGGCCTGATGCAGCTCCCAGGCGTTATCCAGCGGGCAGATCATATCGTAGCGGCCATGCACGATTACGCCAGGCAGGTGGGCGATCTTGTGCATGTCGCGAATCAGCTGGTCGGGCTCAAGGAACGAGTTGTTGGTGAAGTAATGGCATTCGATACGGGCAATCGACAGGGCGCGCTGGGGCTCGGAAAAGCGCTCGATCAACTGCGGGTTCGGGCACAGGCCCAACATGCGGCCTTCCCACGTGGACCAGGCTTTGGCAGCGTGCATCTGGGCGATCTGGTCGTTGCCGGTCAGGCGCTTGTGGTAGGCGCTCAGCAGGTCGTGGCGCTCTTCCTGGGGGATGGGCGCGAGGTAGTCCTGCCAGTAATCCGGGAACAGGCGGCTGGCGCCAGCCTGGTAGAACCACTGAATGTCCTGGGGGCGCGCCAGGAAAATGCCCCGAACGATCAAGCCGTGCACGCGCTCCGGATGGGTTTGCGCGTAGGCCAGGGCCAGGGTCGACCCCCAGGAACCGCCGAACAACACCCACTTTTCGATGCCCAGGTGCTCGCGGATCCGCTCAAGGTCGGCCACCAGGTCCCAGGTGGTGTTGTTTTCCAGGCTGGCCCGTGGAGTGGAGCGCCCGCAGCCACGCTGATCAAAAGTAACAATTCGGTACAGATTTGGATCGAAATAGCAGCGGCTATTGGCGTCACACCCGGCGCCAGGGCCGCCGTGGATGAACACAACGGGCAAGCCTTCCGGGGAACCGCTTTCGTCGACGTACAGGACGTGGGTTTCATCGACGGCCAGATCGTGCCGGGCGTAGGGTTTGATCTGCGGGTACAAAGTCTGCATTGCGCGCTCCGTAAGGGGTCGAGTTCATCCCTGGGGGGACGTCTATTATTTTGCCGTCTGGCATCATAAACCCGAATTGTGCAATGAGCATGTCCTAGCAGACTTAGAGCTGTGTCAGCAAAACACCACGCAGATAATCCAGCAGATAAACGTAGAGCCGATCGACCTCCGCCACCTGGCCCCGGGCCCGTAGACAGCCGTGGATCAGGCCTTTGCCGGGATACAGCGTGGCCGCCACCCCGGCGGCCTGGAGGCGCTCGGCGTAGAGCATGCCGTCGTCCCGCAACGGGTCGAACTGGGCGACAGCGATCAGCGCCGGTGGCAACCCGCTGAAATCCACGGCCAGCAATGGCATGGCGTAGGGCGACGGCTTGCCCGGCCCACGCAGGTAAAGGGCGAGATAGCACTCGGTGTCGGCGGTACTGAGCAACGGCGCGTCGACGCAGTCGCGGCGGGACGGCAGGTCGGCGGGGCCGCCCAGGCCGGGGTAGATCAGGATTTGCGCCAAGGGCTGCGGCTGATGGTCATCCCGCAGACCCAGGCATAACGCGGCCGCCAGGTTGCCGCCGGCGCTGTCACCAGCCACCACCAGGCGTTGCAGGTTGACGGGGCAAGGTGCTTCACCCGCCTGAATCGCCTGCCAGACTGCGCGACAATCATCGAAGGCCGCCGGGAACGGGTGTTCGGGTGCCAGCCGGTAGTCGATGGCGATCACCAGCACCTGCAGCGAGTCGGCCAGTTCACCGCAAATGAAGTCGTGGGAATCCAGCCCGCCCACCACCCAGCCGCCACCGTGCATATAAAGGATGCATGGCCAGCCGCCATCAGGGGTTGGCGTCGCCGGTTGATAAATGCGTACGCCTACGCCACTCAGGGAAACGTCTGACACCTGTAACCCTTCGGGCCGCGCCGGGGTGAATGCCTGGCACATGCGGTCATAGCTCCGGCGCAATCCGGCCAGCGATGTGTCGTCGCTGGTGAAGGATTCGGTTTTTTCGACGAAGGCGCACATCTGCGCGGAAATCGGGTAGTGGGACATCAAAGGATCGTCCTGAAGATAAAGATTTAACAGCCGCCACGAATCCAATGTGGGAGCGGGCTTGCTGGCGAATGCGGTGTATCAGTCAATACATGTGTGGCTGACCCACCGCATTCGCCAGCAAGCCCGCTCCCACATTTTGATCTTCATTTGCTCAGGGTTTGAGGCTGGCCTGCACCGCCGCCACGCCGTCTTTTCCATCCAGGGTCGTTACACCCGCCAACCAGCGCTGCAAATCCTCGGGGTTGTCCCGCAACCATTGTTTGGCTACCTCCTGCGGCGTCTTGCGGTCCATGATCGGCACCATCAACTGGCTTTCCTGGGCCGCGGTGTAGGTCAGGTTTTCCAGCAGGCGGGTCACGTTGGGGCAACGCTCGGCGTAATCCGGCGCCGTCACCGTGGAGACCGTGGCCATGCCTTCGTTGGCGCCGAACACGTCTTCACTGCCGGTCAGGTAAGCCATTTTCATGTTGATGTTCATCGGGTGCGGGGTCCAGCCGACAAACACCACGAACTCCTTGCGATTCACTGCGCGCTGCACGGCTGCCAGCATGCCCGCCTCGCCGGACGCCACCAGCTTGAAGCCGCGGAGGCCGAAGCGGTTGCTGTCGATCATTTTCTGGATATCGGTATTGGCGCCGCTGCCCGGTTCGATGCCATAGATCTTGCCGCCCAGTTTGTCCTTGAAACGGGCAATGTCGGCAAAGGTCTTCAGGCCTGCGTCCGCAACATACTGCGGCACCGCCAAAGTCGCCTGGGCGTCGGCCAGGCTCGGTTTGTCGAACACCTTGACCTGGTTGGCCGCGAGGAACGGTGCGATGTTGTTGTCCATCGCCGGCTTCCAGTAGCCCAGGAAGATATCCAGGCGCTTGTCGCGGATGCCGGCAAAGATGATTTGCTGCACGGCGCTGGTTTGCTTGCTGTCATAGCCCAGGCCATTGAGCAGCACATCGGCCATGCCGCTGGTGGCGATCACGTCAGTCCAGCTGACCACGCCCATGCGCACGACCTTGCACGAGGCCGGGTCGGCGGCCATCGCATGGGCGCTCAGGAGTGCGGCGCCGGTGAGAATCAACAGACAACGGTTGAACAGTCTTTTCATCGATGCGGTCTCACTCGGCAGTTTTTATTGTGGGAGTGGCGTCTGACGCGCCGTGCCCAACACCTTACCCAGCGAGACCTCGATCAAAGCGACCTGTGGCGACTGTGAGTTGCACTCAGGCGACTTGAGAGGTGTGTGGCTGTGAAGCCCTCTTCGCGAGCAAGCCCGCTCCCACATTTGATTGCATTTCGACTGCAGAAACTCGGTCGAATGTGGGAGCGGGCTTGCTCGCGAAGGCTATCTCAGCAGCGACGCCAATCAGGAGTAATGCCGCTTGCCCCACGCCAGGAACCCTTCCAGCAGCTCCTTCAACACCACTCGTGTCGGCTCGGCCAGGTCGGCGCGATAACGAAACGGTTCAAACTCTTCCATGTAGGTGCACTGCCCCAACTCCAGTTGCACCGCATGAATGTTCTCGGCCGGGTTGCCGTAGTGCCGGGTGATATGCCCGCCTTTGAAACGCCCGTTGAGCACATGGCTGTACTGCGGGTGGCCGGCGCAGATGGCTTCCATCTGGCTGGCGAGTTGCGGATCGCAGGACGCGCCGTTGAAGGTACCGAGGTTGAAGTCCGGCAGCTTGCCCTCGAACAGGTGCGGGATCACCGAGCGAATCGAGTGCGCATCAAACAATAGTGCATAGCCGAACTCGGCCTTGAGCCGGGCCAGCTCGTCCTGCAGGGTGCGGTGATACGGCGTCCATATCTGTTCCAGGTACGTGGCGCGTTCGGCCTTGGACGGTTCCAGGCCTTCGCGGAACAGCGGCACACCGTCGAACAGCGTCGCCGGGTACAGGCCAGTGGTAGCGCCGACGTACAGCGGCTTGTCATCGGACGGCCGATTCAGGTCGATGACAAAACGCGAATATTCGGCCGCCAGGGTGCTGGCGCCCAGCTCTTCGGCGAAGTCGTACAGCGTGGGAATGTGCCAGTCGGTGTCCGGCAGGCTTTGCGCCTCGGGGATCAGCCCGGCTTGCACCGTCGGCGTCAGGCGCAGGCCCGCGTGGGGCATGCTGATCAGCAGCGGCACACGGCCTTGTTTGAAGCTCAGAACCTTATCCACAGCAGTACTCCTTAAACGGTGACATCGACGCCGTGGCGCACGACGCGTTTATCCAGCTCGCCACCCAGCCAGTAGGCCAGGTCAGCGGGACGATCAATCTGCCAGGCGACAAAATCCGCGACCTTACCCACCTCCAGCGAACCGTGGCTGTCCCCCAGACCCAAGGCGGTAGCCGCATGTTGCGTGGCGCCGGCCAGGGCTTCTTCCGGGGTCATGCGAAACAGCGTGCAGGCCATGTTCAGCATCAAGCGCACCGACAATGCCGGTGACGTGCCCGGGTTGAGGTCGCTGGCGATGGCGATCTTCACACCGTGCTTGCGCAGGGCGTCCATCGGCGGCAGCTGGGTTTCCCGCAGAAAGTAGAACGCCCCCGGCAGCAACACCGCGACGGTGCCGGAAGCGGCCATGGCGATGGCGTCTTCCTCGGTCATGAATTCCAGGTGGTCCGCCGACAGCGCCTGATAACGCGCCGCCAGGCTGGAGCCGTGCAGGGACGACAACTGCTCGGCGTGCAGCTTTACCGGCAAGCCGAGCTTGTGTGCAGCGATGAAGACGCGCTCTACCTGCTCCGGCGAGAACGCCAGGTATTCGCAGAAGGCGTCGACCGCATCCACCAGACCTTCCGCTGCCAGTGCCGGGAGCATTTCAGCGCAGATGTGCTCGATGTAAGCATCGGCACGGTCCACGTACTCCGGCGGCAACGCGTGAGCTGCCAGGCAAGTACTGCGTACGCTGACCGGCAGCTCGGCGCCGAGGCGGCGGATCACCCGCAGAATCTTGCGCTCGCTGGCCAGGTCCAGGCCGTAGCCGGACTTGATCTCCACAGTGGTCACGCCATCCCGCAGCAAACTGCGCAGGCGCTTGCGGCTGCTTTCGAACAGCTCATCTTCGGTCGCCGCCCGCGTGGCGCGCACGGTGCTGGCAATACCGCCACCGGCCGCTGCGATCTCGGCGTAGCTCACGCCTTGCAGCCGCTGCTCGAACTCGCCGCTGCGATTACCGCCGAACACCGTGTGGGTGTGGCAGTCGATCAGCCCCGGCGTGACCCACGCCCCTTGCAGGTCATGGGAGGTTACGTAGTCCGCCTTCGGCAGTTCGGCGCGCGGGCCGATCCACTCGATGAGCGCGCCCGAGGTCACGATGGCGGCATCCTCGATGATCGAGTATTTGCCCTGGGCCATGGTTGCGACGTGGCAGTGTTGCCAAAGCGTTTTCATCAACGCCTCCGTTGGGTTATCGATGAGACAAAGCCGGGTCGTAATGAACCTTGGCTGCTTGCCCGGCGGAGGGTTTGACCCACAGCAGATAGGCAACGATCAGCAAGACGATCCACACGGCACCGACCATAAGGGCGGCCTGGGTGTCCGGGAAATAACCCAGCACGCCGAAGATAAACAGCATGAACACGATGGCGGCCGCTGGCGCGTAGGGCCAGAACGGCACCGGGAATTTCAGCTCGGCAATCTGTTCCTTGGTCATCGAGCGACGCATGGCGACCTGAGTGACCAGGATCATCAGCCACACCCACACCGTGGCGAAGGTCGCGATCGAAGCGATGACCAGGAACACGTTTTCCGGGATCAGGTAGTTGAGCACCACACCGCCGAGCAACGCGGCGCCCATCACCACCACGGTCATCCATGGCACGCCCTGGCTCGACAGTTGGGCAAAGCCTTTGGGCGCCTGCCCTTGCTGGGCCAGGCCGTACATCATGCGACCGGCGCCGAAGATGTCGCTGTTGATCGCCGAGACGGCGGCCGAGATCACCACGATGTTCAGGATGGTCGCCGCCGAGCCTATGCCCAAGTTGCTGAAGATCTGTACGAACGGGCTGCCCTGGCTGCCGATCTGTGGCCACGGGTAGATCGCCATCAGCACAAACAACGTCAGCACGTAGAACAGCAGGATGCGCAGTGGCACCGCGTTAATCGCCTTGGGGATCACCCGCTGCGGATCCTTGGCTTCGCCGGCGGTGATGCCGATGATTTCGATGCCGCCAAACGCAAACATCACCACCGCGAAGGACGCGATCAAGCCACCCACGCCGTTAGGCATGAAGCCGCCGTGGGCCCACAGGTTGCTGAGGCCGGTGGCCGGCGCTTCGCCCGCCGAGTGAATGCCGAACAGCATGATGCCGAAGCCGCCGAGGATCATCGCGACGATGGCGCCGACCTTGAGCAGAGACAGCCAGAACTCCATTTCGCCAAAGACTTTGACGTTGCACAGGTTCAGGCCGCCGATCAGCAACACGATGCCGAGCACCCAGACCCAACGCGCGACTTCGGGAAACCAGAAGCCCATGTAGATGCCGAAGGCGGTGACGTCGGCGAGGCAGACGATGATCATTTCAAAGGCGTAGGTCCAGCCGAGGATAAAGCCGGCCATTGGGCCCAGGTAGGTGCTGGCGTACTGGCCGAAGGAGCCGGACACCGGGTTGTGCACGGCCATTTCGCCGAGGGCGCGCATGACCATGAACACCGCGGCGCCACCGATCAGGTAGGCCAGCAGTACGGCAGGGCCGGCCATCTGGATGGCGGAGGCAGAGCCGTAGAACAGCCCGGTGCCGATCGCGGAACCGAGTGCCATGAAGCGAATATGTCGGGCGGATAGCCCGCGTTTTAACGTCTTTTCTTGCTGGTGCATTTCTCGTCCCTATTTGTTTTTATTTTCTGTAGGAGCGAGCTTGCTCGCGAAGGTATTCCAGGCGCATCGCAGCGGTGGATGTACTTTTTTCGCGAGCAAGCTCGCTCCTACAGGGGGCATCCATCCCTTAGAGGCTCGGCAGCAAATTCGCCGGCACCAGCTCATTCAGGCAACGCGTCGCCAACAACTCACTGGCGGCATTGATGTCCGGCGCAAAGAACCGGTCCTTCTCATAAAACGCCACTTTGCTGCGCAGGATCCCGCGAGCTTTTTCCAGTGCCGGCGAGGTTTTCAAACCATTGCGCAGGTCCAGGCCCTGGCAGGCCGCCAACCATTCCACCGCCAATACACCACGGGTGTTCTCGGCCATTTCCCACAGGCGTTTGCCCGCAGCCGGCGCCATCGATACGTGGTCTTCCTGGTTCGCCGAAGTCGGCAGGCTATCCACGCTATGGGGATGGGCCAGCGCCTTGTTCTCGCTGGCCAATGCCGCCGCAGTCACCTGGGCGATCATGAAGCCGGAGTTCACGCCGCCGTTGCCCACCAGGAATGGCGGCAGTTGCGACATGTGCTTGTCCATCATCAACGAGATACGACGCTCGCTCAGGGAGCCGATTTCCGCGATGGCCAACGCCATGTTGTCCGCCGCCATGGCCACCGGTTCAGCATGGAAGTTGCCGCCGGAAATCACGTCACCTTCGGCCGCAAACACCAACGGGTTATCCGATACGGCGTTGGCTTCCACCACCAGCACTTCGGCCGCCTGGCGGAACTGGGTCAGGCAGGCGCCCATGACTTGCGGCTGGCAACGCAGGGAGTACGGGTCCTGGACCTTGTCGCAGTTCTCGTGGGACTGGGACACTTCGCTGCTTTCACCCAACAGGGCGCGATACGCGGCCGCAGAATCGATCTGGCCACGCTGGCCACGGGCTGCGTGAATGCGTGCGTCGAACGGCGAGCGCGAACCCAGCACGGCTTCCACCGTCAGGGCGCCACAGGCCAATGCACCGGCGAACAAGTCTTCACCTTCGAACAGACCACGCAGTGCGTAAGCGGTGGAAACCTGGGTACCGTTGAGCAGCGCCAGGCCTTCCTTCGCCGCCAGGGTCAACGGTGTCAGGCCGGCGACTTTCAGCGCCTCGGTGGCTTCCAGCCATTCGCCTTTGTAACGGGCCTTGCCTTCGCCCAGCAGCACCAGCGACATGTGGGCCAATGGCGCCAGGTCACCGGACGCACCCACCGAACCTTTCAACGGAATGTGCGGGTAAACCTCGGCGTTGATCAGGGCGATCAGCGCGTCGATCACCTGCCGGCGAATCCCGGAAAAACCACGGCTCAGGCTGTTGACCTTGAGCACCATGACCAGCCGCACCAGCGCATCGCTGATGGGCTCACCCACGCCAGCGGCGTGGGACAGCACCAGGGAACGCTGAAGGTTTTCCAGGTCTTCGCTGGCGATGCGGGTCGAGGCCAGCAGGCCGAAACCGGTGTTGATGCCGTAGGCGGTGCGGTTCTCGGCGAGAATCTGCTCCACGCAGGCGACACTGGCTTCGATCTGGGCCGAGGCGCTGTCATCCAGGCTGAGGGTTACCGGCTGCTGGTAGATGGCCCGCAGTTGGGCAAGGCTCAGTTGGCCTGGAATCAGGTTTAGCGCAGTCACATTCATGCTCCTTTTGAGAGTGTTGTTAACTACCAGTCGCTCCGGATGCTTCCGTTATCCGCCGCTGTGCTCGTTTAGAGGATCAGTCGGCTTGGCACGCTGGTTATTGTTGGGAAAAGGTCAGTGCAAATTCGGTAGCGTGTGTTGCAGTAAATCGGCGTTCTTGAGCAACGCGGCGGTGGCCGCGATGTCCGGCGCCAGCCAACGGTCCTGGTCGTAGGCCGGGACGTGTTCACGCAGCAAGCGCCAGGCGGCGTCGGTACCGGCGCCGAAGCGTTGCTCCTGCAGAAACTCGAACGCCTGGGACGCCAGCAGGTACTCGATGGCGAGGATCTGGGTGACGTTTTCCAGCACCGAATACAGCTTCAGCGCGGCGTTGGTGCCCATGCTCAGGTGGTCTTCCTGCAGGCCCGAGGTGACAAAGTTGTCGAGCACCGCCGGTTGCGCCAACTGGCGGTTCTGTCCGCACAGCGAGGCGGCGACGTACTGCACGATCATCATCCCGGAGTTGACCCCGGGGTTGCTCACCAGGAACGCCGGCAGGCCGCTGACATGCGGGTTGATCAGACGGTCCAGGCGGCGCTCGGCGATGGAGCCGATTTCCGCCATGGCGATGGCCAGCATGTCTGCCGCCAGGGCCACGGACTGCCCGTGAGGGTTGGCCTGGGACACCACGCGGTAGTCGTCCGGCGTGCCGAGCACCAGCGGGTTATCCGTGGCGCCGTTGAGTTCGGTTTCGATCTGACGGGTGGCGTGCTCCAGTTGGTCGCGGGCCGCGCCGTGCACCTGGGGAATCGAACGGATGCTCAGGGCGTCCTGGGTACGAATGCCTTTACTGCTGGCGATCACTTCACTGCCGTCCAGCAACGCCCGCAGGTTGATGCCCACTTGCTGCATGCCCGGGTGCGGCTTGAGCGCGATGATTTCTTCGTCGAAGGCGTCGATCTGGCCGCGCTGGCCTTCGAAACTCATGGCACCGATTACGTCGGCCCATTGCAGCAGGCGGTGCGCATCGGCCAGGGCCAGGCAGCTGAGGCCGGTCATGCACGGCGTGCCGTTGACCAGGCACAGCCCGTCCTTGGCACCGAGCACCACCGGCTGCAAACCTTCTTCGGTTAGCGCCTGGTGCGCCGGAACGATACGGCCCCGGTAGCTGACGTCGCCGACACCGAGCAAGGCAATGCCAATGTGCGCCATGTGGGTCAGGTAACCCACCGAGCCCTGGGACGGCACTTGCGGCGTGATGCCATGGTTGAGCAGCCCCAGCAGCGAATGCACCACCTGCGGATGCAGGCCGGATTTGCCGTGGCTGTAATTGATGATTGCCGCGCAGATGATCGCGCGGGTTTGCTCCACGCTCAGTGGCGCGCCGACGCCGCAGGCATGGCTGAGCAAGGTGTTGCGCGACAGCCGGCTCAGTTGTTCGTCCTTGAGCGACACGTTGCACAAGGCGCCCAGGCCGGTGTTGATGCCATAGGCGCGCTCGCCGCTGCTGACGATGCGCTGGACGATGGCCTGGGCATTGTCGATGCGAGCCCAGGCGTGGCCCGAGAGTTCGAGGATCGCACCGTGGCGGGCCACGGCGACCACGTCCTGCCAACGCATTGGGGCGTCGGCGATGATGATTTTTTCAGCCTGGGACATCGTTGTACCTTCTTCAATTCTTGTGCAGCCTTACCGGCCTCTTCGCGAGCAAGCCCGCTCCCACAGGGGAATGCATTTCAAATGTGGGAGCGGGCTTGCTCGCGAAGAGGCCAGCCGGCTCACCACAAGATCCGGATCAGACCACCGCAGCCCGCCGCTGAACAAACCGGTCCACATATTCATCCGCCGGTGAATGCAGAATCTCGCGGGGCGTGCCGACCTGGATCAGCTTGCCGTCCTTGAGGATCGCAATGCGGTTGCCGATGCGCACGGCCTCATCGAGGTCGTGAGTGATAAAGACGATGGTCTTGTGCAGGGTCTTTTGCAGCTCCAGCAACTGGTCCTGCATCTCGGCGCGGATCAGCGGGTCGAGGGCGCTGAACGCTTCGTCCATCAGGATGATGTCGGTGTCGGCGGCCAGGGCACGGGCCAGGCCCACTCGCTGACGCATGCCGCCGGAGAGCTGGTGCGGGTATTTGTTTTCGTAGCCTTTGAGGCCCACGGTTTCGATCCAGTGCAGCGCACGTTCGGCGCACACTTGCTTGGTTTCGCCGCGCACTTTCAGGCCATAGGCAACGTTGTCCAGCACGCTCTTGTGGGGCAGCAGGCCGAAGCTCTGGAACACCATGCTGATCTTGTGCCGGCGAAATTGGCGCAGCGCTTCCATGTCCAGTTGCAGGATGTCTTCGCCGTCCACCAGGATCGCGCCGCTGGTGGGGTCGATCAGGCGGTTGAAGTGGCGCACCAGGGTCGACTTGCCGGAACCCGACAGGCCCATGATCACGAAGATCTCGCCGGTGCCGATGCTCAGGGACAGGTCGTTCACACCCACCACGCAACCGGTCTCGGCCAGCACCTGGTCCTTGGTCTTGCCCTGGCCAATCAGCGCCAGCGCCTCCTTGGAACGATTGCCGAAGATCTTGAATACGTTTTTGACTTCAATCTTGCTGACGGTAGTCATTTGCTCGCCTCATGCCGTGGACGACCATAGGCCTGGGTAATGCGGTCGATGACCACTGCGAGAATCACGATCGCCAGACCGGCTTCAAGGCCACGTCCGACGTTAAGCGTCTGGATACCGACCAATACGTCTTCACCCAGGCCACGGGCACCGATCATCGAGGCGATAACCACCATCGACAGGGCCATCATGGTGGTCTGGTTGATCCCGGCCATGATGCTCGGCAGGGCCAGCGGCAGTTGCACGCCGAACAGTTGCTGCCAGCGGTTGGCACCGAAGGCGTTGATCGCTTCCATGACTTCGCCGTCTACCTGGCGAATACCCAGGTCGGTCAGGCGAATCAGTGGAGGAGCGGCGTAGATCACCGTGGCGAAAATCGCCGGGACCTTGCCCAGGCCAAACAGCATCAGCACCGGGATCAGGTACACGAAGCTGGGCATGGTTTGCATGATGTCCAGCAGCGGCATCAGCACCGAACGCAGGCGATTGCTACGGGCCGACAATATTCCCAGGGGAATGCCGATCAGCACCGAGATCACCGTGGCCACCATCATCAGCGCCAGGGTTTGCATCAGCTTGTCCCACAGGCCAACGGCGCCCACGAGGAACAGCAAACCGACAATCACCGCTGTAGTGACGACCTTGCGCGTGGCATGCCAGGCGATGCCGCCGACAATTGCCAGCATCAGCCACCAGGGTGCTGCGCGCAGCACGCCTTCAAGATTGACGATGGCCCACAACAGGGTATCGGAGATGTGCCGGAACACATCGCCGTAATTGGTCACCAGCGAATCAACCCAACTGTTGACCCAATCGGCGATGGAAAACGTAAAACTCTCAGGAAACATAGTGTGCTCTCGATCCAGTGGGTTGTGGCCGGACGTCCGGTTGCCTGCGAGGGCAACCGGAAACGCTCAACCTACAAGGCCGCGTCGATTTTCTTGGCTGCGTCGTCGCTCACCCATGCGTGCCAGACTTCAGGATGTTCCTTGAGGAAAATTTTCGCCAGTTTTGGTGATTCAATTCGCTCTTTGGCCATGCGGCCCAGGTTCTGGTTCAGCAGGTCGATGGGCAGGTTGACCTTTTCCAGCACGGCCACCAACTCCGGGGCTTGCTCGTGGAAGGTCTTGGACAGACCGACCTTGATGCTCACACTTTTATCCACACCGGGCTTTTCTTCCAGCTTCACCAGGTCGACCTGACCCATCAACGGGGTTGGCGACCAGTAATAGAACAGGATCGGCTCGCCACGCTTGTAGCTCGACAACACCGCCGCATCCAGCGCCGGGCCGGTGCCTGGGCGGAAGTTGGTGTAGGTGCTTTCCAGGCCATAGCTTTTCAGCATCTCGCTGTTGTCCAGCTCACAGGTCCAGCCGGCCGGGCAGTTGTAGAAACGGCCCTTGGACGGCTCTTCCTGGTCCTTGAACACCGAGGCGTATTTGGCCAGGTCGGCGATGCTTTTCAGGTCCGGTGCCTTGGGTTCCAGCTTGCGCTTGGCGTCGCCTTCGATCACGTAGCGCGGCACGTACCAACCTTCGACAGCGCCCACCACCGGAGCACCGACGCCGACGACCTTGCCGGCCTTCTCGGCCTTGTTCCAGACTTCGCTGCGGCCTACCCACTCCTCGGCGAACACCTGGATGTCATTGCTGCTCAGGGCGTTTTCCATGGTGATGGAGTTACCCGGCAGGCTGTCGGTTTTGCAGTCATAGCCTTTTTCCAGCACGGTTTGCAGGATGTCGGTCAGCAACATGCCGCTTTCCCAGTTCAAACCGGCAAATTTCACCGGCTTGCCGGACTCACACCAACCGGCCGCCTGGGCGCCAGCAGAAGCCAGCAAGCCTGCCGAAAACAAAGTGGCCAACAGGGTCTTATTCATTTTCATTGTTGTGACGCTCCCAATCTTGAAATGGATTACGGCAGTCAGTAGGCATCCTGCCCTGTCCACGTCCCATCAGGCCTGTGCAACCAGCCCGTTTGTCGTTGGTGCAGCGCCCTGCTCTACCGGCAGGATCAAGTGTTCAGGTATTGCGCTGTGCCACTTTTTGGCAGCCCAGTAGTACAGCGCAGCCGGCACCACCAGGCCGATGATCCAGGAGATATCGGTGTCGCCGAGGCTGGCGACCAGTGGCCCGGTGTAGAAATGCGTGGAGATGAACGGCATCTGAATCAGCACGCCAAACACGTAGATGCTGATGCCCATCAGGTTCCAGCGACCGTAGCGGCCGTCGGGATTGGACAGCGCCGGGATGTCGTAGCGTTCTTTGGTGATGCAGTAGAAATCCACCAGGTTGATCGCGCTCCAGGGCGTGAAAAACGCCAGCAGGAACAGGATGAACGCGGAGAAATCCTTGAGGAACGAATCCTTGCCCAGCAACGCCAGCGCGGCGGCAAGCGACACCATGATGAAGATGTACAACAGGCGCGTGCCACTGCCGATATGCCGGCTGCCACGGAAGCCGCTGATGATCGTCGCGATGGACATGAAGCTGCCGTAGGCATTGAGGGTGGTCACGGTGACCTTGCCGAAGGCGATGCTGAAATACAGCAGCGCCGCGACGATCCCGGTGCCGCCCAGGCCGACGATAAACGACACTTCGTGGTGAGCGAATTGCGAACCGGCCAGGGCCGCCGCAAACACCCCAAACACCATCGAAGCCTGCGCACCGATCACCGAACCCAGGCCCACGGCCCAGAAGGTTTTCGAGGCCGACGTGCTGCGCTGCAGGTAACGCGAGTAGTCCGCCACATATGGGCCGAACGCAATCTGCCAGGACGCCGACAGGGAAATCGCCAGCAGGAAACTGCTCAGGGAGAAATGCTTGTTGCCCAGCAACGCGCCGATGTCGTTACCGGCCAGCAGCTTGTAGAACAGGTACACGAAGGCAACCACACCCAGCACGCTGGCGATGCGACCGATACCGTGGATCACCCGGTAGCCGAAGATCGTGAACACCATAATCAGCCCCGCGAAAAACACGATGCCGACCCAGTCTTCGACATGGAGCAACTGCGCCACCGCCTGCCCCGCCAGCAATGAGCCGCTGGCGGAAAACCCGATGTACATGAGGCACACCAGCACCAGCGGGATGACCGCGCCATATACGCCAAACTGCACGCGGCTGGAGATCATTTGTGGCAAGCCCAATTGCGGGCCCTGGGCTGCGTGCAGCGCCATGACGCCGCCACCCAGCAGTTGACCGATCAACAGACCGATCAACGACCAGAACACATCACCGCCCAGCACCACGGCCAGGGCCCCGGTGACAATCGCGGTGATTTGCAGGTTGGCACCCAACCACAGGGTGAACTGACTCAATAGACGGCCGTGTCTTTCCGCTTCCGGGATGTAGTCGATCGAACGCCTTTCGATCAACGGGGTGGTGCTTGCACGAGCGTCTGTTACGGCCATTTATGTTCAACCTCTGATGGATTGTTTTTGGGTGAAACGCAGATCAAATGTGGGAGCGGGCTTGCTCGCGAAAGCGATGGGTCAGCTAACGACTTCGGTGACTGATACACCGCATTCGCGAGCAAGCCCGCTCCCACATTAGTTATTTGATCATCGGGAGGTTGAGGCCCTGCTCTTTGGCGCAGTCGATGGCGATCTGGTAACCCGCATCGGCATGCCGCATCACGCCGGTGGCCGGGTCGTTGTGCAGCACGCGGGCGATTCGCTCGGCCGCTTCGTCGGTACCGTCGCAGACGATCACCATCCCGGAGTGCTGGGAGAAGCCCATGCCGACGCCGCCGCCGTGGTGCAGCGAAACCCAGGTCGCGCCGCTGGCGGTGTTGAGCAAGGCGTTGAGCAGTGGCCAGTCGGACACGGCGTCGGAGCCGTCCTGCATCGATTCGGTTTCACGGTTGGGGCTGGCCACCGAGCCAGAGTCGAGGTGGTCGCGGCCGATCACGACAGGTGCCGACAGCTCGCCGCTGCGCACCATTTCGTTGAACGCCAGGCCGAGCTTGGCGCGCTGGCCCAGGCCAACCCAGCAGATACGTGCTGGCAGGCCCTGGAAGCTGATGCGCTCGCGGGCCATGTCCAGCCAGTTGTGCAGGTGGGCGTCATCCGGGATCAGCTCTTTGACTTTAGCGTCGGTCTTGTAGATGTCTTGCGGGTCGCCGGACAGTGCCGCCCAGCGGAACGGGCCGATGCCGCGGCAGAACAGCGGACGGATGTAGGCCGGTACGAAACCCGGGAAGTCGAAGGCGTTTTCCACGCCCACTTCTTGCGCCATCTGGCGGATGTTGTTGCCGTAGTCGAAGGTCGGAACGCCCATTTTCTGGAAGTCCAGCATCGCCTGAACGTGCACCGCCATGGATTGCTTCGCGGCCTTGATCACCTCGGCCGGTTCGGTCTTGGCGCGGGCGCGATATTCGTCCCAGGTCCAGCCGGCCGGCAGGTAGCCGTTGAGCGGGTCGTGGGCGCTGGTCTGGTCGGTGACCATGTCTGGGCGCACACCGCGCTTGACCAGCTCCGGCAGGATTTCCGCCGCGTTGCCCAGCAGTGCAATGGAGATCGCCTGGCCGGCCTTGGTGTATTTGTCGATGCGCGCCAGGGCGTCGTCGAGGTCGGTGGCTTGCTCGTCGACGTAGCGGCTGCTCAAGCGGAAATCGATGCTGACCTGCTGGCATTCGATGTTCAGCGAGCACGCGCCGGCCAGGGTGGCGGCCAAAGGCTGTGCGCCGCCCATGCCGCCGAGGCCGGCGGTCAGTACCCAGCGGCCCTTGAGGTCATCGTTGTAATGTTGGCGGCCGGCCTCGACGAAGGTTTCGTAGGTGCCTTGGACGATGCCCTGGCTGCCGATGTAGATCCAGCTGCCGGCGGTCATCTGGCCGTACATGGCCAGGCCTTTGGCGTCGAGTTCGTTGAAGTGTTCCCAGCTTGCCCAGTGCGGCACCAGGTTGGAGTTGGCGATCAATACGCGCGGGGCGTTGCTGTGGGTCTTGAACACGCCAACGGGTTTGCCGGATTGCACCAGCAGGGTTTCGTCGTCGTTGAGGTTGGTCAGGCTTTCGACGATCTGGTCATAGCATTCCCAGTTGCGCGCGGCACGGCCGATGCCGCCGTACACCACCAGTTCTTTCGGGTTCTCGGCAACCTGTGGGTCGAGGTTGTTCATCAGCATGCGCAGCGGCGCTTCAGTCAGCCAGCTTTTGGCGGTGAGCGTGTTGCCACGGGCAGCGCGGATTTCAACGTCACGGTACTTGGTAGGCTTGGTCACAAAAAATTCCTCAACGATCAATGCGCGAACATGATTGGTGCGAAGAGGATACTCATGGACTCTTACGCACACATCTTTACTTGTACATACAAGCATATGCAATCAAGCGGCCAACTTGGCGGAGGGCAGTTGCAGATTTTTCGCGAACGGGAGCGCAAGCCTTTAAGAACAAGGCTTGGCAGCTTGATGAATTTTCTTGCAGAAGGTTTTTACAGCGAGGGAGGCTCGTTACTCAGGCAGGCTTTTGCGCCATGCTGGGGCATTCGGTAACAAGTTGGTGCGGGAAGTGGGAACAGTTTTTGTAGGAGCGAGCTTGCTCGCGAAAAAGGTACATTCAACGTAGCAATACGCTTGAAATACCTTCGCGAGCAAGCTCGCTCCTACAGTGGTTTAGCGTGCAGTCAGTTCGATGACGCAGCAACGGCCAGTGATGCTGACGTCCAGCAAGCCAGTGTTACCGTCCAATTGCAGGCAGTCATGACGGTTCAGCCGCTCACCGAGCACCTTCACTTCATCCGCCACGCTGAACACCACCACGGTGTGCGCCGCACTGAAGAAACGCTGCGTACCGTCCATCCACTGCAACCGCGCCTGATAGCGCTGCGGCGAATAGATCAGGTTGAAGTCGCGGATCGGACCACCGATCAATCGGCAGGACACCTGGCTGTCACCCTTGAACGGGAACGGTTGCAGCGGTAACAACCCGCGCTGTTCTTCGCCGTCCACCGTCAGCACCATGCCCGAGCCTTGCAGCACGGTGATGATGCGCTGGTACCCGGCAAAGGTGGAGAACCCGCCCGACTCGGCGATATCGGCAATCGACAGGCGCCAGCCGAAACCGTCCAGGCCCTCGCCTGCGTCACGGGTGATTTCTTCAGTGCTGCCGCCGCCGTTTTTCCACGGCATGCGGACGTAATCGGCGGCGCGCCAGACTTTCGTCGAACTCATTTACTGAAACGTCCTTCCAGGCTATGACGGGAACCGGGGTGGATCAAACGCGCGGCCGTGACCGGCTGGCGGCCAGACCAGGTACGACGGCGAATCAACAGGCACGGCTCGCTGGTTTCGATTTGCAGCAACTTGCATTCGTCGGCGTCGGCCAGGATCGCTTCGACCACGTGCTCGCCTTCGGTCAGCGGCGCCACCTGGTTGAGGTAGGCATAAGGCGTTTGCTGGGTGAAATCCTGCTGCAGGTATTCCGGCGCTACCAGGGCGTTGACGAAGCGGTCTTCGATTTGCACCGGGATGTCGTTTTCGTAGTGCACGATCAACGAGTGGAACACCCGCCCGCCTTCACGCATTTCCAGGGCGACGGCGCGCTCGGAACCGGCGGCTTCTTCGCCGAGAGTGATGACTTTGCACGTATGACGATGACCGCGAGAGGCGATCTCATCGGCAATGTTGTGCACTTCAAACAGCGCCGACTGGCTCTTCGGCTCGGCGACAAATGTGCCCACACCTTGCATGCGCACCAGCAGGCCTTCAGCGGTCAACTCGCGCAGGGCACGGTTGATGGTCATGCGACTGAAGCCCAGTTGGTTGACCAGTTCGCTTTCCGACGGCACGCGATAATGCGGCGGCCAGTTGCCGTTGAGGATCTGCTGGCTGATCATCTGTTTGACGCGGGCGTACAAGGGCGCCGGACTTTCGTCCATGTGGGCAGCCAGTGGAGACTTGGCGGGCGGAGTCGGCACAGGAAATCCTTGCAGGTGAAAAAGAAGCATAGCTTGCCGGAGTTTACCGAGCAGGCAAACGTCTGTATATGTATATACAAATAAACACACGACCGGGGTGCCTGAATCATGTCCGCTTTCTTTGCCGAACGCGCGCTGCTGCCTAATGGATGGGCCAATGATGTACGTCTTGAAGTCAGCGCCGACGGCCTGCTGACCAAGGTTGAGCCCAACGCCAGTGCAGACGGTGCCGAACGGCTCAGGGGCCCGGTGCTGGCAGGCATGCCGAACCTGCATTCTCACGCGTTCCAGCGGGCGATGGCCGGGCTGGCGGAAGTGGCCGGCAACCCGAATGACAGCTTCTGGACCTGGCGCGACCTGATGTACCGGATGGTTGGCAAGATCAGCCCCGACCAACTGCAGATCATCGCGCGCCAGCTGTACATCGAAATGCTCAAGGCCGGCTACACCTCGGTGGCCGAATTTCACTACGTGCACCATGACGTCAGCGGCCAGCCTTATGCCGACCCTGCGGAGCTGTCGCGGCAAATCAGCCAGGCCGCCGTCAGCAGCGGTATCGGCCTGACCTTGCTGCCGGTGCTCTACAGCCATTCCGGTTTTGGCGGCCAGGCACCCAATGAAGGCCAGCGGCGCTTTATCAACAGCACCGAGCATTACCTGAACCTGCAATCACGCCTGCAACCGATTCTGGCTGCGCAACCGGCGCAACAACTCGGCCTGTGCTTCCACTCGCTGCGTGCGGTAACCCCCCAACAAATCAGCGAAGTGTTGGCCGCCAGCGACAAGGCGTGCCCGGTGCATATCCACATCGCCGAGCAGCAGAAGGAAGTCGACGACTGCCTGGCCTGGAGCGGCAAGCGTCCGCTGCAATGGCTGTATGACCATGTTGAAGTGGATCAGCGCTGGTGCCTGGTGCACGCCACCCACGCCAACCCGGAAGAAGTGACGTTAATGGCCAAGAGCCGGGCGATTGCCGGGCTGTGCCTGACCACCGAAGCCAACCTGGGCGACGGGATTTTCCCGGCGGTGGACTTCCTGGCCCAGGGCGGGCGCATGGGGATTGGCTCCGACAGCCATGTATCACTGAGCGTGGTGGAAGAATTGCGCTGGCTGGAATACGGCCAGCGGCTGCGGGACCAGCGGCGCAACCGGCTGTATCGCAGTGATCAGCCGATGGTCGGGCGGACGCTGTTCGATGCCGCGCTGGATGGCGGTGCCGAAGCGCTGGGGCAGCCGATCGGGCGCCTGGAAGTCGGCAAGCGTGCGGACTGGCTGGTGCTGGATGGCAACGATCCGTACCTGGCGACGGCGAACGAAGACGGGATTCTCAATCGCTGGCTGTTTGCCGGTGGTGATCGCCAGGTGCGCGACGTACTGGTTAACGGCCAGTGGGTGATTCGCGACGGGCATCACGCCGCCGAAGAAGACAGCAGCCGGGCGTTTACCCAGGTCTTGCGGGATTTGCTGGGCTAACAGACGATACATAACAAAATGTGGGAGCGGGCTTGCTCGCGAAAGCGGTGGATCAGTCAACACATCGGTGACTGTCACACCGCCTTCGCGAGCAAGCCCGCTCCCACATTGGATTGGCGCTGTTTTGTATTACTGCGAAGTCTTCGCCATTTGCTTGTCCGACGTACGCCAGATCAAACGCGTGGTGTCATACCCCTGTTGCCGCGCCCTGCTCAGCAGGTCTTCGCGGGTGTCGGCGCTGACTGTCGGCGTGCGGGACAACAACCACATGTAGCGCCGGCTCGGGCTGCCGACAATGGCGGTCTTGTAGTCATCGCTGACGTACAGCACCCAGTAATCGCCCTTGGCCACGCCCGGCAACAGCGAGGTAAACCAGTTATTGAATTCGACCCACAGCTTGTCGGTCTTGCCGGCGACCTGCGGCGTGGCCGTGCCCTTGGCTTCTTGCCATTCCCACTCAGGCGTCAGGCAGCGGTTGAACACCGACATATTGCCATCGGGCAGCAGCGTGTAGCGGGCTTCGGACTGTGCGCAATTGCGCTGGAAGTACATCGGCAAACGGGCCAACTCATACCAGGTGCCCTGGTAACGCTTGAGGTTGACGCTGCCGACAGTCTTGGGTTGCAGATCATCGCCAGAATGGCTGGCGCAGCCCGCCAAAAACAGGCTGGCGCAGAGGTATAGAACGAAACGCATCATGTTGTTTTTCTCCCGCAGGCTTTCGCCCCGGTTTACTTCAGGCCTTGCCCGGAAAAAATCAGTACTTTGTCACCGGCATATTGCACGCTGATAAAGCTGTTTTTATCGCCCCAGGTGCAACTGGACATACCCAGTGCGCCGGAACAATCAGTCGGCTTACCCAGCAACGACTCCACTTCGGCCTTGGGCATGCCGGCCGACAGTTTTGCGTAATTTTCTTGAGTGACCTTGCTGCAAGCGGCCAGAAGCACGCAAAACGACAACAGGGCGAGACGGCGTAACGACATGGAAAAACTCCTGGAGAGACGAAGCAGCTTGGGGGGTCTGCCAGAAGCTTAGAAGGGAAAAGGGGTTTCTGGTTCCCGACGAGCGAAAACAAAAAAGCCCCGAAAACGCTGAAACGTTTCGGGGCTCAATCAAGCGAATCAAATTACTGTAGGAGCGAGCTTGCTCGCGAAAAATGTTCAGCCGGCGCGGGCAACCAGGCAGCCCGTGTCATCGTTAACGCTCTTCGCGAGCAAGCTCGCTCCTACAGGTCACCAGGCTTACGCCTTGTGGTAACCGGTCACACGCTCGACTTCTTCCTTCGAACCCAGGAACACCGCCACGCGCTGGTGCAGGCCTTCCGGCTGGATGTCGAGGATGCGCTGGTGGCCGTCGGTGGACGCACCGCCCGCCTGTTCAACCAGGAACGACATCGGGTTGGCTTCGTACATCAGGCGCAGCTTGCCCGGCTTGGACGGCTCGCGGCTGTCACGTGGGTACATGAACAGGCCACCACGGGTCAGGATGCGGTGCACGTCGGCAACCATCGCCGCTACCCAGCGCATGTTGAAGTTCTTCTTCAACGGGCCTTCTTCGCCTGCCATCAACTCGCCTACATAGCGGGTAACCGGCTCTTCCCAGTGGCGCTGGTTGGACATGTTGATTGCAAATTCCTGGGTGGACGCAGGAATGGTGATGTCTTCGTGGGTGAGCACGAAGCTGCCCATTTCACGGTCCAGGGTGAAGCCTTTGACGCCGTCGCCCAGGGTCAGTACCAGCATGGTCTGCGGGCCGTAGATCGCGTAACCGGCAGCTACCTGCTCGGTGCCTGGCTGCAGGAAGGCCTTTTCGTTCAGGGCTTCGTTCTGGCTCAGGTATTCGTTCGGGCAACGCAGTACCGAGAAGATGGTGCCGACCGGCGCGTTGATGTCGATGTTCGACGAACCGTCCAGCGGGTCGAATACCAGCAGGTACGCGCCTTTCGGGTATTTGCCCGGGATCTGGTAGGCGTTGTCCATTTCTTCGGACGCCATGCCGGCCAGGTGACCGCCCCATTCGTTGGCTTCGAGCAGGATTTCGTTGGAAATCACGTCGAGCTTTTTCTGCACTTCGCCTTGTACGTTTTCAGTGCCCATGCTGCCCAGGACACCACCCAGCGCGCCTTTGGAGACGGCATGGCTGATTTCCTTGCAAGCACGCGCCACCACTTCGATAAGGAAGCGCAGATCGGCAGGCGTGTTGTTGCTGCGGGTCTGCTCGATCAAATAGCGACTCAGGGTAACGCGGGACATGGAAGGCTCCGGAAATTGGGGGCTAAAAACCCGCGCAGTTTAACGCGAGTCGGGGCGTATTTCCTCCTATCAGAGGATTTAAACCCAATAGAGTTCATGGACTTTATTTAACGTGCCACCGGCGGCTTGCGCAGCAAACTGTAGGCCATGGCTCCAAGTGCCGCCACACCGAGCAGCAGCACGGCCCAAAGGCCGAGCTTTTTCCAGTTCGGCCCGGCATCGACAGGGGTCGCAACCGCAGGCGAAGTCACTACCGCCCCGCCCGCCACTTTGGCCTGCCCAAGCGCAGCCAGGCGTTCGGCGCTGTAATCCGGGATCAACGTCGACAGCGGCAAGTTCGCGCCCTTCACCGACGGATTGCCCAACGCCAAAGTGAACGGTGGCTCGCCCCGTGCCAGGAACACCAACTGCGTGGCCCGCACTGCAAAGCTCAAGGTCGGTGCCTCAACACCCAGGCCACCGCCGCGTTCGTCCACGTTGAGCTTGAGTTGCGCAACGGCCTGGCCGGGCAGCTGCAATTCGTTTTGTAAAACGTCCTGGCCATTTTGCGTCAGTCGATAGAGCAAGCCACTGCTCAAAGGCTGCCAAGCCTGATTGCTTTCCCGGCGGCCCGACAGAGTGACCGGTGCGAGGCTGTTGGGTTGGCTCAGGTCGATACGCAGACGTTCGACGTTCAGCGCGTTGGGCAACTGCCAGCTGTATTCACCGGCCTTGAGCCGGCTACCCGACAGTGGCTGCGACCACACCAGCGGCAACGGCAAGCTATGGGCACTGACACTCTCCAGCTGCGCCGACGTCAGCGTCGGTGCCGCCTGACCTTTCCACAGCAGGCGCAGATACCGCGCCGACTGCCCCGGCAGACTCACTTCATGCTGCTCGACGCGTTCGTCGGCAAACGACAGACGCGCCACCTGCCCTTCGCCCCAGGAGCGCCAGTGCTGCAAGTCGTCGCTGGCTTCGATGCTGAAGCGCTGGAAGCCGTCGCGCTCGCTGGTCCAGTCGAGGATCAGTTGCTGCAGCGGCGCCTTGATCCCACTGGCATCAAGCAACCAGCCGCGCAGCACTTCTTCGCCGGCCTCCAGTTGGCTGGGCGGCTGCACCTGCACCAGTGTGCCGGTCGCTGTGGATTGCACGCGCACGCTGGGCACTGCTTCAGCGGAGTCGGCCGCGGCGTACAGCGGGAACCACTTCACATTGGCCAGGCTGCGGCTTTCGGTGCTTTGCGCCGACTGCCGCGCCAGCGCGTAAGCCTGGGGCTCACCTGCCGCGTTGAACACCCGCACATCACTCAAGTCGGCCTGCCGGGCGCTTAATTGCACCGCCAGCGGCAGCTCCAGGCGATACCAAGGGCCTTCGCCGCTTACCGTCAGCGGTACCCGCGTGGTGAAATCGGCGGGCGTTTCCTGGGCCCAGGCCGACAATGTTGTGCACAACCCCAACAGCGCCACACTCAACTTGCCCATCAAGAGGCCACTCCTTCAGTTTCAACCACCGGCTCGGCGCGCTTGGGCGGCAGCGGAGCGAAATAGCCCACCACCAGCAACAAACCACCCACACCGATAAACGATACGATCCGCGCCAGCCCACCGCGGTTGCTCAATTCGACGAAGAACAATTTGGCGACCACCACGGCAATCAACGCCGCACCGATCAGCCACACCTCTCGCCGGTGACGCAGATGGCCACCGATCATCAGGCTCAGGGCAATCAGGGTCCAGACGATCGACAGCCCGGCCTGCACCAGCATCGACTCCAGCAGCGCATCCAGATGGAACGGCACGCCGCCCCAATGGTGAGCCGTGCGCATCACCAGGGCGGTGAAGAAGGCGAACAGAGAAACCCCGGCGACCGCTTGGGCGATCAGCTCGGCGCGCGGCCCGCGTTGCGGGGCGGCACTGCGGGACCACAGGTACACACCCAGCAGCGCGAACAATAATCCCAGATCCAGCGGGTTAAGCAGCGGCACGTACGGCAGCGGCTCGGCGGTGCCGTCGCTGAAGATATTCGCCAGCCAGAACCAGCCGAGCATCAGCACGGCCAGCGGCAGCGCGGCATACAACCGGTACTCGCGCGGGTACGCCGACACCGGCCATGGCCAACTGCGCGGCGCGGCGGCCAGCACCAGGTACAGGCTCGGCAGAATCGCCCAGCCCAACCAGCGCCAGGCGTTGTATTCCTCGGACAACAGCAACAGGCCGTAGCGCAACTCCAGCGCCAGCACGCCGATCAGCAGCCAGCAACCGAGCACATGCGCGGCGCTCAGGGCTTTCTCCGGAATGACCGAAGCCAGGCGCCGCAGCGACACGAAGTGCACCGCAAACACCGCCGCCCACGCCAGCCAGGCAAAATTCGCTGCCGGGTGATAACGCGAGCCCCACGCGCCCAGCAACACCACGCCCACCGCCGGCATCAACAGCGTGCACAACACGCCCAGCGACGCCCATTGCAGGCGCAGGGCCAACACTGCCCAGATCGCCACACTCACTGCCGCTACTGCCAACAGCCAAGTGCCTTGCAGCATCGACGGCGCAAAACGCAGCACTTCGCTGACCAACGCCAACGTCCACCAACCCGCGCCCCACACCAACAGCACGTCGGACAGCCGCTGCAAACTCAACGCTTCGAACACCGGCGCATGAGGCCGACGCTGCAAGCGCCAGGCACCGACCAGCGCTGCCAGCCCGAGCACCATCGGCGTCCAGAAGCCGCTATGACCCAAAGGACGCAAGCCTTCGCTGGTCAGCGGCCCGAGCAGGTCCGGCACCGCGATCAGGAACGACGCGCCGCCGATGATTTGCAGCAACAACCCAAAGACAAAACTGACGCGCTGTTGCAGATAGAGGCTCAGCCAGATGATCAACAAGCCGCTGGCCGCCCACACGCCGCTGGCGGTCTCCCAGGGCAGCACGAACAGCACCGCGACGTTGATCAGCACCAGCCCGGCCAACAGCACCACCGACAGGCCACGCAACAACCGCACATCGCTGCGCACCATGGTGTCCCGCGCTGCCAGCAACATGCCGCCGACCAACGCCAGGCCAATCAGCGAGGCGGTGAGCAAGCCGCTCCAGCCGGCACTGAACACCGCACCCGAATCAGTGCCCGCTTGAAGGCGCAGCAGGAACAGCGCCCCACCCAGCAACTGCACGGCAAACGCGGTGAAGAGGAACGTGCGCGAGCCGACCCGCAGACCGACCAGCAAGGTCGCAAGGCCCGCTATCGCCCAGCTGATGGCGGTACCTTGGGTCGACAGCAGCAGCGGTGCGAGCAGGTACAAGAAGCCCAGGCCGACACTGGCCAATACCGGCAAGCCACGACGTTCCCACTGCGCCGCCTGCTCAGTCGGGGCTTTGCGCAACTGGAAGAAACTGAACAGCAATGCCGCACCGAGCAGCAAGGCACCGAGCGGCGCGCCATCCAACAGACTGGTATCGCCAACCCGCAATTCGCTGAGGAACGCCAGCGCCGAGCCGACTTGCAACAGCAAGCCAAAAGCCCGTGCCAATGGCCGTTGCTGGCGCAGGCCAAGCCAGAAGATACCGGCGCCTTCCACGGCCCAGGCGGCCGCGGTCCAACGTGCGTCGAGGCCCAGGGGAATCGCCAGGCTGGCAAAGATCACACCCAGCGCCAGGCAGGTTTCCGCCAGCAGCAAGGCGCGACCACCGTTCAACAAACGGGCCAGGCCCATGTAGATAATGCCCAGGGCCAGCGCGCTGAACGCGGCGGCAAACTCCAGGTGCTGCACCAGCGCAAACTGCAACCCAAAGCCCACCAGCGGCGGGCCGAACAGCATGCTGCCGTCGACATAGTCGCCCTTGGCCGCCGACCAGCGCAGCAATGCACCACGGCTGTCATCGTCCGGTGCGTCGCGCATCTCCAGCAACTTGCGCCGGGCGAACAACAGGCCAATGCCCAGGTACATCAGGAAAAACACAATCAGGAACGGCTCGGTGCTCCACAACAGCTCCGGCGTATAGGAGCGCATGCCCCAGGCGAAGCCGATACCGAAGGTGCCGACAAAGCCGATCAGGTTCAGCAGGCGCCAGGCCTTGAACCAGGCGATGGCGAGAATGCCCGCGTTAAGCAGCGCGAAATAGCTGAACAGCGCCACATGGTTACCGGCGCCGGTAGACGTGAGGATAGGTGCGGCAAAACCGCCGAGTGCGGCGGCGCAAGCCAGGCCGAGGGCGTCCTGGGTAATCGCCAGGATCGCCGAGAACACCGTGACAGCCACCAGCAAGCCTAAGGCCGCACCGGGATCAAGCAGCGGATGCAGGCGCATCGCGGCGAACACCGTCAGGTACAACACGGCGATGCCGGTGCCTTGCAGCATCAATCCGTAATTGCTGTTGCGCAGCCGCAGCCACCACCCCAAACCCAGCAAGGCCAGTGCACAGCCGGCAACGCCCGCGTAACGCAGCTCGATCGGCACCACCATGCCTTCAGTGGCATAACGCAGCAGGAACGCCAGGCCGAGGAACAACAGCACCACGCCGACCCGCAGCACGGTGTTGCCGCCGAACAGCCAGTTGCGCGCGCCACTGATGGCGCGTTCGATGAAGTTGGGGCCGCGAGGTACCGCAGGCGTAGCAGGTTGTTCAGGGATTTTTTCGCTCGGCTCAGCCCTCCAGACGTCAGCCGGCAATGGCTGGCTGGGCTCGGCCGCCACGGTGGCGTAGGCGGGTTCCAGTTCGGCGGGTAATTCCCAAACGAGTTCGGGCGGCGCCGGTACCGGCAGCGGTTCTTCGACAAAGACAGGTTCGGGGGTTTCAACGGCACCCGGTCTTTCCAGCAAGGCCAGGCGTTGCTCGACTACTTTAAGGGCGCTCCTGGCAGACTCCAGCTGACGGCCTTGCTCCTCCGTACGCGAGGCAAGCATCGACAGGCGAATCGCCTGGCCAATGCCCAAACCGAGCAGCGCTCCAATGCCCGCATCACTGAACGACTCATCGAGCGTCCAGCCGAGCACCAGGCCAATCAGCATGAAAATCCATTGCATGGTCGATATCCCTAAGCAGCCCGAAGCGGGCAAAGGCGATGCTCAGTATATCGACACGGACCCCATGTGGGAGCGGGCTTGCTCGCGAAGGCGGTGGATCAGTCACAAATTTGTCGACTGACACTGCGCTTTCGCGAGCAAGCCCGCTCCCACATTTTGTATTGCGGTGTCTAATCCAACGCTTTCCAGATTTCCGTCGCATATTCCCGGATGGTCCGGTCCGACGAGAACCACCCCATGCGCGCGGTATTGAGCACCGCCGAGCGCCACCATTCCTTGGAATCGTGCCAATGAGCCTCGACCCGCGCCTGGGCGTCCCAGTAGGAATCAAAGTCGGCACAGACCAGGAAGCGGTCGTAGTCGATCAGCGAATCCACCAACCCGGCATAACGGCCCGGATCATCCGGTGAGAACACCCCGCCGCGAATCGCTTGCAGTACGTCGTTCAAGCGATGGGATGCGGCAACATCCGGCCCGGCATTGAATTCACCGGCATGTTTGCGCGCCTCCACCTGCTCGGCACTGAGGCCGAAGATAAACATGTGATCGGCGCCCACGCGCTCGTGCATCTCGACGTTGGCGCCGTCCATGGTGCCGATGGTCAACGCACCGTTGAGGCCGAACTTCATGTTGCTGGTGCCCGACGCTTCAAAGCCGGCAGTGGAAATCTGCTCCGACAGGTCGGCCGCCGGAATGATGCTTTCCGCCAGGCTGACGTTGTAGTTGGGCAGGAACACTACCTTGAGCAAACCGCGCACGGTGGGGTCGTTGTTGACGGTGCGGGCGATGTCGTTGGTCAGCTTGATGATCAGCTTGGCCTGGTGATAGCTGGCCGCTGCCTTGCCGGCGAAGATCTTCACCCGCGGCACCCAATCGGTGCCCGGCTCGGCACGGATCGCCTGGTACAGCGCGACGGTGTGCAGCAGGTTCAACAGCTGGCGCTTGTACTCGTGGATGCGTTTGACCTGCACATCGAACATCGCCGCCGGGTTGACTGAAATCCCCAGGCGCTCGTGAATAATGTCGGCCAGTGCCCGTTTACTGTGCAGCCGCTGCTCGGCGAAGGCTTTGCGGAACGCTTGCTTCTCGGCGAAGGTTTCCAGCTCAACCAAACGGGTTTCGGTGTTGTCGAGAATGTCCGGGCCCAGTGCTTCCACCAGCATCGCAGTGAGTTTTGGATTCGCCTGGAACAACCAGCGGCGGAACGTAATGCCGTTGGTTTTGTTATTGATGCGGTCCGGGTAGAGCTTGTGAAGTTCGGAGAACACCGTGCTGCGCATCAGTTGGGTGTGCAGGCCCGACACGCCGTTCACGCTGTGGGAACCAAGGAACGCCAGGTTGCCCATGCGCACGCGGCGGCCGTTGTCTTCTTCGATCAAAGACACTGCGCGCAGTACGTCGAAGTCGTGAATGCCTTTGGCCCGCAGCGAGTCGATGTGCTGGGCGTTGATCAGGTAGATGATCTGCATGTGCCGCGGCAGCATGCGTTCCATCAAGCCGACCGGCCAGGTTTCCAGCGCCTCCGGGAGCAAGGTGTGGTTGGTGTAAGACAGGGTTTCGACGGTCACGTCCCAGGCGGCATCCCACGGGATGTCGTGCAGGTCCACCAACTGGCGCATCAACTCGGCCACCGCAATCGACGGGTGCGTGTCGTTGAGCTGGATGGCCGCGTGTTCGCCCAGGCTCAGCACCGAGCCGTGCATGTTTTTGTGGCGACGCAGCAAGTCCTGCAACGAGGCGGAAACGAAGAAGTATTCCTGGCGCAGGCGCAGTTCCTGCCCTGCTTCGGTGCTGTCGGCCGGGTAAAGCACTCGGGAGATGCTTTCGGCGCGAGCCACTTCGGCGACAGCGCCCAGGTGGTCACCAGCGTTGAAGCGTTCCAAGTGCAGGTCTTCCACGGCACGGGCACGCCACAGGCGCAAGGTGTTGACGCTTGCACCACGCCAGCCGACGACCGGGGTGTCATACGCTACTGCGCGTACGGTTTCATTCGGTGACCACACCTGAATCGACTTGCCGGAAGCATCCAGCAGGGTTTCCACGCCACCGCCAAAGCCGATCGGGTAGATCACCTCGGCGCGCTCGAACTCCCACGGGTTGCCGAAATCCAGCCAGCGTTCGGTTTGTTCCTGCTGCCAGCCATCGACAATCGCCTGGCGGAACAAGCCGTGCTCATAACGAATGCCATAACCGTGGCCGGCAATGCCCAGGGTCGACATGCTTTCCATGAAGCACGCCGCCAGGCGACCAAGGCCACCGTTGCCCAGGGCCGCGTCGGGCTCCAGCAGGCGAATGCGCTCCATATCCACGCCCAGCTCGCTCATGGCCTCACGGGCCACGTCCAGCAAGCCGAGGTTGCTCAGGCTGTCGTAGAGCAGACGGCCGATCAGGAATTCCAGCGAGAGGTAATAGACCCGCTTCTGTCCCTTGCGGTAGATGTGCCGCGTGTGGTCCATCCAGTGGTCGACCATATGGTCGCGGGCGGCCAGTGCGATGGCTTCGAACCAGTCGTGGTCGAAGGCGTGATCGGGGTCCTTGCCCACCGCGTAGGTAAGTTTGGTCAAGACGGCATCGCGAAATGCGGCTACCTCTGCTTCTCGTACAAGCGGTTCCTGAGACATCAATGCGACCTCGGGCGAGATAGAAGGAGTTGCTAGAGCCTAGACGGTCTGACAGACGGTAGACGCTCTGGTTCGGCAGTTTTTTAACTCATTCACCTTTGCGTGATTTAGATGCAGGGGCCGTGCCCGTTTGTGGCCCGACGCAGCCTTCGAGCTGAAACCTGGAAGATATTGTTCAAAAAATCACCAATTCCGGTATGATCCCGCGCCGGATAACACCCCTCTTGGAAACCTGATGAAGCCTCAACTGATCGCCGCCGCGGAACTCGACCGTCTCGAGACCTGGCAGAAATACTCAAGCCATATGTGTGGCGGCTGTGTGTCGAGCTGCTGCACCCTGCCGGTTGAGGTGAAGATCAAGGACCTGATCCGCATCGGCATCGTCGATGAGTTCGAGCGAGGCGACCCGCCGAAGAACATCGCCAAGCGCTTGCAGAAGGAAGGCATCGTCGAGCGCTTCAATGCCAAATCCGAGATCTTTACCCTGCAGCGCATGAGCAACAACGATTGCCTGTATCTGGATCGTAAGAGCCGCTTCTGCACTATTTATGACAAGCGCCCGGATACTTGCCGCAATCACCCGAAAATCGGGCCGCGGCCGGGGTATTGCGCGTACAAGCCGAAGGAAGTGGTGCGCGAGACCAAGTTGCGTACGCTCGATAAGTTCTGATCCGAATGCTTTATTGCTTGAACTACCGCTTTCGCGAGCAAGCCCGCTCCCACATTTGAAATGCATTCCAAATGTGGGAGCGGGCTTGCTCGCGAAGAGGCCGGCACGGTCACCACACAATCCCCAGACAAACAAAAACGCCCCCGACCTTGCGGTCGGGGGCGTTTTTTTGCAGCTAACTAAAAGACTTAGTTACCGGCTTTTTTCGCAGCGCGGGTACGCTCGCTTTCGCCCAGGATCTTCTTACGAAGACGGATGGACTTAGGAGTGACTTCGCACAATTCGTCTTCTTGAACGAATTCCAGAGCCTGCTCCAGGGTGAAGCGGATAGGCGGAACCAGAGCGATGGTTTCGTCTTTACCCGAAGCACGCATGTTGTCGAGCTTCTTGCCTTTGGTTGGGTTAACGCCCAGGTCGTTGTCGCGGCTGTTGATGCCGACGATTTGACCTTCGTACACGTCTTCACCGTGACCCAGGAACAGTTTGCCGCGAGCTTGCAGGGTTTCCAGCGAGTAAGTCAGAGCCTTACCGGTAGCAACCGAAACCAGCACGCCGTTCTGACGGCCGGACATGTCGCCGGACTTCATCACGTCGTAACGGTCGAAGATCGAGGTCAGGATGCCTGCACCGGAGGTCAGGGTCAGGAACTCGTTACGGAAACCGATCAAGCCACGCGCCGGGATGTTGTACTCAAGGCGCACACGGCCCTTGCCATCCGGAACCATGTTGGTCAGGTCGCCTTTACGGATACCGATCTGTTCCATGATCGAACCTTGCGATTCTTCTGGCAGGTCGATGGTCACGTTTTCGTACGGTTCGTGCTTGACGCCGTCAACCATGCGGATGATCACTTCCGGACGACCAACACCCATTTCGAAGCCTTCGCGACGCATGGTTTCGATCAGTACCGAGAGGTGCAGCTCACCACGGCCGGAGACTTTGAACTTGTCGGCGGTGTCGCCTTCTTCAACGCGCAGGGCAACGTTGTAGAGCAGTTCTTTGTCCAGACGCTCTTTGATGTTACGGCTGGTGACGAACTTGCCTTCACGGCCGCAGAACGGCGAGTCGTTAACCTGGAAGGTCATCGAAACGGTTGGTTCGTCAACGGTCAGCGGCTTCATCGCTTCAACGTTCTGTGGGTCGCACAGGGTGTCGGAGATGAACAGCTGGTCGAAGCCGCTGATGCAGACGATGTCGCCGGCAGCTGCTTCTTCAACGTCTACACGGTGCAGACCGTGGTGACCCATCAGCTTCAGGATACGGCCGTTACGGCGCTTGCCATCAGCATCGATCGCCACAACCGGAGTGTTCGGCTTGACGCGACCACGAGCAATACGGCCAACGCCGATGATGCCCAGGAAGCTGTTGTAGTCCAGTGCGGAGATTTGCATCTGGAACGGACCATCGCGGTCGACTTTCGGCGCAGGTACGTTGTCGACGATCGACTGGTACAGCGGGGTCATGTCTTCAGCCATGTCGGTGTGTTCCAGACCGGCAATGCCGTTCAGGGCCGAGGCGTAGACGACTTTGAAGTCCAGCTGTTCTTCGGTGGCACCCAGGTTGTCGAACAGGTCGAAGATCTGGTCCAGAACCCAGTCCGGACGTGCGCCTGGACGGTCAACCTTGTTGATGACCACGATTGGACGCAGGCCGGCTTCGAAAGCCTTCTTGGTCACGAAACGGGTTTGCGGCATAGGGCCGTCTTGAGCGTCAACCAGCAGCAGAACGGAGTCAACCATCGACATTACGCGTTCAACTTCGCCGCCGAAGTCGGCGTGGCCCGGGGTGTCCACGATGTTGATGTGGTAGCCGTTCCAGTTGATGGCGGTGTTTTTCGCCAGAATGGTAATACCGCGCTCTTTCTCCTGGTCGTTGGAGTCCATCACGCGCTCGTCGTTGAGCTCGTTGCGCTCCAGGGTGCCGGATTGACGCAAGAGTTTGTCTACCAGGGTGGTCTTACCATGGTCAACGTGAGCAATGATGGCGATGTTGCGTAGATTTTCGATCACTTGTGTATCTCGATCAGAGGATTCGGTGTGCTGACAGGTCGTGGCAGCGATTAACAGTAGAGTCAGGCCTTGCCGTTACAGCTTGACGGCAGAGTCGGGGGGCCGGTGACGCAGGCCACAGGCAAACAGCCCCGGGCTCTTAGCTCGGTCGATAAACGCGCACATTGGCATGCCCCTCACTGAGCAAATGGTGGGCATGCAGGCGACTCATCACGCCTTTGTCGCAATACAACAGGTACTGACGGCTGTCATCCAGTTCCTTGAAACGCGCATTCAATGCATAGAACGGCAGCGTTTGTACGTCGATGCCAGCAATTTCCAGCGGCTCGTCTTCAGCGGCATCCGGGTGACGGATGTCGATGATGATCTGACCGGCCAGAGCCTCGCTGACTTCTTCGATTTGCAAATCCTGGCCCAATTCGTCAATAACCCGATCGATCGGCACCAGTTTGGCGTTCTCAAGCGCTCGCTCGAGAACTGCCATGTCGAACTGTTGTTCTTCGTACTCCACGCGGTTGCGTTTGGCGTGGGTCTTGGGGTTCACCGAGATGACCCCGCAATATTCCGGCATGTGCTTGGCGAAATCCGCCGTGCCGATCTGGGTCGCCAGGTCGATGATGTCTTGCTTGTGACTGGCGATCAGCGGGCGTAATACCAGCTTCTCGGTCACAGAGTCGATCAACGACAAGTTCGGCAGGGTCTGGCTGGACACCTGGGAAATCGCTTCACCGGTGACCAGTGCGTCGATTTCCAGCCGATCCGCGATTCGGGACGCAGCGCGCAACATCATACGCTTCAATACTACGCCCATATGACTGTTATCGACTTTCCCGAGAATTTCTCCCAGGACTTCCTCGAACGGTACGCTGACAAACAGCACCCGTTGCGAGCTGCCGTACTTCTTCCAGATGTAATGCGCGACTTCCATCACGCCCAATTCGTGTGCACGCCCGCCCAGGTTAAAGAAGCAGAAGTGGCTCATCAGCCCGCGGCGCATGATCTGGTAGGCCGCAACGGTGGAATCGAAACCGCCGGACATCAAGACCAGGGTCTGTTCCAGGGCACCCAGCGGGTAGCCGCCGATGCTGTCGTGCTGGCTGTGAATCACAAACAACCGTTGGTCGCGAATTTCCATCCGCACTTCAATTTGCGGCGCTTTCAGGGAAATTCCGGCGGCGCCGCACTCGCGACGCAGCTTGCTGCCCACGTATTTCTCGACATCCATGGAGGTGAAAGGATGCTTGCCGGCACGCTTGCAACGTACCGAAAAAACCTTGCCTGCCAGTACATCGCCGTAGTGCTGTTTGCACTTTTCGGTGATGTCGTCGAAGTCACCCAACGGGTACTCGTCGACCTGCAGGAAATGCGCGATGCCCGGCACGCAGCTCAGGCGCTCGGTCATGTCCTTCAAGGCCTTGGGGTCTGTGAGGCGGGTTTCCAGCTCGAGATTGTCCCACACACCGTTCACCACCACAGCCGGGTCCAGATCGCGGAGCACGGCACGGATGTTCTTGGCCAATTGACGGATGAAACGCATCCGTACCGGTCGGCTCTTGATGGTGATCTCGGGGAAGACTTTAACGATTAATTTCATGAAAACAGCGCGCGCAGGCCCAGCCGAAAAAGGGGGGCGCGGATTATAGCGGAAATCGCTCAAGGTTTAACCAGTTAATATGCACCGGACCTTTCACGCACCAAAACGGGTCATAAACGAAAATTCGCGCTACATTGCGGTGCGCATTTTCTTCCGCTTTAGCGGATTGCACCTTTATAGGGGCGTTTTTGTGGCAAAAAACCCATGTCGGGGCACTGGCATGCAATTTGCTCTCTTGTGAGGCAGGTTGCCTTGGTCGAGTATTCGCGCCGGCATCACCCACATTCTAAGGGCTACTCCACTACCCCAGCCCGAAGCCACCCGGAGGACACTATGTCGAAGTCGGTTCAACTCATCAAAGATCATGACGTCAAATGGATTGATCTGCGCTTCACGGACACAAAAGGCACTCAGCACCACGTGACCATGCCGGCTCGCGACGCGCTGGATGACGCCTTCTTCGAAGAAGGCAAAATGTTCGACGGCTCCTCCATTGCTGGCTGGAAAGGCATCGAAGCTTCCGACATGATCCTGATGCCGGACGACAGCACCGCCGTACTCGACCCGTTCACCGAAGACCCAACGCTGATCATCGTCTGCGACGTGATCGAGCCTTCGACCATGCAAGGCTACGACCGTGACCCACGTGCGATCGCCAAGCGTGCCGAGGAATACCTGAAGTCGACCGGTATCGGTGACACCGTATTCGTAGGTCCGGAACCAGAATTCTTCATCTTTGATTCGGTCAAGTTCAAGTCCGACATCTCTGGCTCCATGTTCAAAATCTTCTCCGAACAAGGTTCGTGGATGTCCGACCAGGACATCGAAGGCGGCAACAAAGGCCACCGTCCAGGTATCAAAGGCGGCTACTTCCCGGTTCCTCCGTTCGACCACGACCACGAAATCCGTACCTCCATGTGCAACGCCATGGAAGAAATGGGCCTGGTCATCGAAGTTCACCACCACGAAGTGGCGACTGCCGGCCAGAACGAAATCGGTGTGAAGTTCAACACCCTGGTTGCCAAGGCTGACGAAGTACAGACCCTGAAGTACTGCGTACACAACGTGGCTGATGCCTACGGCCGTACCGCTACCTTCATGCCTAAGCCTCTGTACGGCGATAACGGTTCGGGTATGCACGTTCACCTGTCCATCGCCAAAGATGGCAAGAACACCTTCGCTGGCGAAGGTTATGCCGGCCTGTCCGACACCGCCCTGTACTTCATCGGCGGCATCATCAAGCACGGTAAGGCCCTGAACGGCTTCACCAACCCGTCGACCAACTCCTACAAGCGTCTGGTCCCAGGTTTCGAAGCGCCAGTGATGCTGGCCTACTCGGCTCGCAACCGTTCCGCTTCGATCCGTATTCCTTACGTGTCCAGCCCTCGCGCTCGCCGTATCGAAGCACGGTTCCCGGATCCGGCAGCCAACCCGTACCTGGCCTTCGCTGCCCTGGTCATGGCCGGCCTGGACGGTATCCAGAACAAGATCCACCCAGGCGACGCCGCCGACAAAAACTTGTACGACCTGCCGCCTGAAGAGGCCAAAGAGATCCCACAAGTGTGCGGCAGCCTGAAAGAAGCCCTGGAAGAGCTGGACAAGGGCCGTGCGTTCCTGACCAAAGGCGGCGTGTTCAGCGACGACTTTATCGATGCCTACATCGCCCTGAAAAGCGAAGAAGAAATCAAGGTCCGCACCTTCGTACACCCACTGGAATACGAGCTGTACTACAGCTGCTGATCCGGTAGCGCTGCTTAACGTGGCGTGATGAAAAAAGGCCTCCTTCGGGAGGTCTTTTTTTTGCCCGCAAAACCCTGTGGGAGCGGGCTTGCCCGCGAAAAATCCAAAGGCACCGCATTTCTTCAATGTTTACGCGTTATCGTTAACGACCTTCGCGAGCAAGCTCGCTCCTACAGAAGAGGGTTCTGCCTTGAAATTCAAATTCGCCTTCATCTTGCTGGCCATTAGTGCCAGCGCATCCGCCGCGCCGCCCACCCTCGCCCCACTGCTCGACAGCATCGCCGAACGCCTGGCGATTGCCGACCAGGTGGCCCTGAGCAAATGGGACAGCCACAAGCCCGTCGAAGACCGTGCGCGGGAGCAGGACGTGATCGCCAGCGTCGTCGCCCAGGCGCCGAGCTACAAACTGGCACCGGCCCAGGCCGAGCAGTTTTTCTCGGCCCAGATCGAAGCGAACAAATTGGTGCAGTACGCCCACCTGTCCGATTGGCAGTTGCAAGGCAAGGCACCCAATGACCCACGCCCGGATCTGGTCGGCCAGATTCGCCCTAAACTGGACCTGCTGCAAAAACGCCTGCTGCAACAGCTGGCGGACTTCACCCCAGAGCGCACCAACCCGCAGTGTCCACAATGGCTGGCCCAAGCCAATCACACGGCTGCACATGACCCGCTGCACCAATTGGCGATGATCCGCGCCACCGCCGAGCTGTGCCTCTATAAAATCTAAAATTGCGAACCCCATCAAAATG